>CALMQD010000133.1 GCA_937871415.1 uncultured Phycisphaerales bacterium
TTGATGACCCGGAAGAGCCGCCTCATCGGGGTAGCGCTCCCGGACCTGCACGGCGAGTTCTATTCCGAGATCCTGCGCGGCGCCGACTGCCAGTCACGCCAACTCGGCTACCACCTGCTGGTCAGCTCCGAGGTCAACGACGGGGAGGGGGGCCTCGTCGGATCTCCCGCGGCCGGGCTCATCGGCGGCGTCGTCGTCATGGTCACCGAGCCCAACCAGCGACTCTGGCGCGAGGCTCGCAGCGCCGAGGTGCCCGTGGTCGTCATCGATCGCGACGTGCACGAATCGGGCGTCGATTGCGTGCTCATCGACAACGAACGCGGCACGCGCGAAGCCGTCGAGCACCTCCTTGAGAGCGTGCCGCCTGCGCAGTGTGTGTTCGTCGGCGGGCCCGAGACCAACTTCGATACGCGCCAGCGCTCGGGCGTTTTCGAGCAGGTGCTCCAGGAACGAGGGCACAAGCTCCACCTCGGCCAGATCGTTTTCCGGGATTACTCCGTGGAGTGGGGACAGAGGGCCGGGGCGGACCTTTTCAAGACGGAACGCAAGCGCCCGCTCGGCGTGCTCGCGGGCAACGACGAGATCGCCTTCGGCGTGATGCGCGCCGCCCAGGACGCGGGCCTGACCGTCCCAGGCGACGTGCGGATCGTCGGCTTCGACGATTCGCGTCTCTCGAACCTCATGCACCCGCGGCTGTCGTCGGTGCGCGTGCCCCGTGCGGAGGTGGGCGCCGCCGCGGTCGCCACGCTGACGCGACGGATCGACAACCCCGATGCGCCGGCGCAGACGACGGTACTCCCGACGTCGCTGGTGGTCCGGGAATCGAGCCACCCGTAGCCGGGCCGCTACCCTCGACGCGATGAACGCCGCGTCAACCGGTCACCCCCCCCACTCCGCTCCCCCGCACACGGGTCGCTTCCCGAGCAACTTCGTCTGGGGCGCCGCGACCAGTGCGTACCAGATCGAGGGCGCGACCACCGCTGACGGACGCACGGACTCCATTTGGGACACATTCTCCCGGCGCGAGGGCGCGGTGTTCCAGCGGCAATCCGGCGAACCGGCGTGCGGGCATTACCACCGGCTCGAAGAGGATGTCGGACTCATGCGCCGGATCGGCCTGCAGGCGTACCGCTTTTCGATCGCCTGGCCGCGCGTGCAGCCGCTGGGTCCGTCCAGCCGCAACGACGCGGGCCTGGCGTTCTACGACCGGTTGGTGGATGCACTGCTGGGCGCGAAAATCGAGCCGTGGGTCACGCTGTACCACTGGGACATGCCGGCGTGGGCGTTCGAGCGTGGCGGGTTGCTCAACCGCGACTTCGCGCTGTGGTTCGCCGACTACGCCGCGCTCGTGGTCGATCGTCTGTCGGACAGGGTTTCTCACTGGATGACGCTCAACGAGCCGCAGGTGTTCTGCAAGTTCGGGTACGGCGACGGGACCAACGCGCCGGGACTCCGGCTGAGCCTTGAAGAGCAGTTGCAGGCGGTCCATGTGTCGTTGCTCGCCCATGGGCGCGCCTGCCGGGTCATCCGCGCGCGAGCCAAGCGACCGGCCCGCGTCGGGTGGGCGGTGGTTGGCCGGACCGACTTCCCTGTGGGCCGGCGCGCCGACGGGGCGGACGTCGCGAGCCTGAGCGACGGCCCGCTGCACTTTGTGCCACCGAGCGAGGCCGACACCGCCGCGGCGCGGCGGTCGATGATGGCGATCACGACGCGGGACCTCTGGAACAACACGTGGTACAACGACCCGGTGTTCTTCGGAGAGTACCCGGAGGACGGGCTGAGCCTGTATGCGCCGGCAGCGCCGAAGGTCGAACCGGGGGACATGGAGTTGATCCGCCAACCGCTCGACTTCCTGGGGGTGAACATCTACGACGGTCGCGCGGTACGAGCGGGGGACGACGGCACAGCGCGCGTTGTGCCGTTCGCTCCGGGGCACCCGCAGACGCTCATCCGCTGGTTCGTCACACCGCCGGCGCTGCGGTACGGCCCGCGATTCCTGCACGAGCGCTACCGAGTGCCGGTCTACATCACCGAGAACGGCCTCTCGTGCATGGATTGGGTGCAGGGCGAGGGCACGGATGCGCGCGTGAGCGACCCGCAGCGGGTGGACTACACGCGCCGGTATCTGATCGAACTCTCGAAGGCTGTGGCCGACGGCGCCGAGATCGGCGGTTATTTCCACTGGTCGCTGCTCGACAACTTCGAGTGGGCGGAGGGGTATCAGCAACGGTTCGGGTTGGTGCACGTGGACATTCCCAGCGGCCGGCGCACCCTGAAAGACTCGGCGCTCTGGTATCAACAGATCATCGCGAGCAACGGCGCCAAGCTGTGAAGGCGCACCCCGCCGGGGGGCCATGAGTTGTGGGTCGAGTATGCTCGATCGTTCGGCTGCAATCGCTTACACCTCCACGGAGGCTCGCGTGCGATCAACACTTCGGATGATCCTGGCCTCGCTGTTGTGGCTCGCGCTGTCCGTCGCCCGCGTCGACGCGGCGCCTCGTTCCCTCGACCCCGGCACCGACCTGCGCAGCTGGACCGCGGTATCGAGCGAGGGCGTGGAGGCCCGACTCTCTCGCGATCCGGACGAGCCCGGCTCGCTCCGCATGGACTTCGATTTCAAGCGCGGCTCGGGGTACGCCATCGCCCGTCTCGATGTCGATCTGCCCTTCGCCGAGAACTTCCGTTACGCCATGCGGATCAAGGCTCGCGGGGAGAACGGGGAGGAACCTGCGCCGAACAACACACTCGAGTTCAAGCTCGTTGACAAGAGCAACGACAGCGTCTGGTGGGTCAACCGGCCGCGCTTCGAGTTCCCGAAGCAGTGGACCGACCTGCGCTTCAAGCGTCGACAGTTCTCGTTCGCGTGGGGGCCGCACGCGGGACAGCCCCTGACCGAAGTCGCGCACATCGAGGTCACCGTCACCGCGGGGACCGGCGGCCGGGGCACACTCTGGATTCAGGGTCCGACGTTCGAGGAACTCCCTCCCGAAGAGCCTTACAGCCTCACGCCGCGACTTGAAGCCTCCTCGCGCGTGGCGATGAAGGGCGAGGAGCCTCGCGCAACGTCGTGGGACCTGGGGCCAGGCGGCGAGGTGGATTGGCGGGCCGCTACGCCCAAGCCCGGCGACCGGATCCCCTTTCCGCAACTCACCGTGGACTTCGGCAGGGAGCGGGAGTTCGGCGGACTGGCGGTCGACTGGGCCGAGCAAGCCCGACCCGCGACCTACCGGGTCGAATCGTCCCTCGACGGCGCTTCATGGGCGACGCTTTTCGAGCAGCGCGAGCCCGACCATCCCGCCGGCTCGCGCCGCGACGTGGTGAGGCTTCCCGAGGCGAGCGCGCGGTACCTGAGGTTTGTCTGCGAGCGGCGTGCGCCGGGGGGCACCGTTGTGATGGACCGCCTGCGCGTCCTGCCGCTGGAGTTTGGCGAGAACGAGAATCAAGTCTGGCGGCTTCTGGCAAAGGAGTCGGCGAGAGGGTGGTACCCCGAGTACTTCCTCGACGCCGCGTCGTACTGGACGATCGCGGGCGTCGACGGGGATCATCGCGAGGCGCTCATCAGCCGCCACGGGCAGGTGGAGTTGTTCAAGTCGGGCCCGAGCCTCGAGGTCTTCAACTGGTGCGAGGGCCGGCTCTGGACTTGGGCCGACGCCGCGGAGAGCCCGGGCGGGTTCGAATGTTCGCTCGAAGACGGGTACATCCCGATGCCGACCGCGGCGTGGCGTGCCGGGCCGCTGCGGATCGCCGCGACGGTTTTCGGCGCCGAGCCGGCGAGCATCGGCGTGACGCTCGATGGTGCGGGCCAGAACTCGAACGTCATGCTCGTGCGGATCGTCGTCCGCAATCAGCACACCCGGACCGCCGAGGGCACGCTCTTCGTGGCGGTGCGTCCGTTCCAGGTGAACCCGCCGTACCAGTTCCTCAACACGCCCGGCGGCGCAGCGCCGGTGCACGCGCTGGAGTTCAGCGGCCGACGCGCCGTGGCCGACGGTCGCGTGTTCGAGTCGCTGAGCGAGCCGAGCGCAGCCGGCGCCACGTGCCTGCTCGGCGGGGACATCAGCGAGTGGCTTTCGCACGGCGAGACGCCGCCGCGGCGGACTGTGCTCGACCACGCGGGGAGAGCCTCGGGCGCGTTCGGGTTTGACTACAAGCTGGCGCCGGGGGAGGAGCGCGAGTACTGGTTCGCTTCACCGCCGAGCACGCTGACCGATCTTGAACCGCTGATGCCCGCCGAGAACGCGGCGCTGCGTGTGAGCAATGCGCGGGAGCTATTCGCCAGGACGCGCGCGGCATGGGAGCGCCGCCTCAATGTCGCGCGGATGACGCCGCCGAAAGGCGCGGAACGATGGTGGGATGTCGCGCGGTCGCAGATCGGCTACATCCTTCTCAACCGCGACGGGCCGGCCATCCAGCCGGGGTCGCGCAGCTATGAACGCACGTGGATCCGCGACGGGTCCCTCACCTGCAACGCGTTGCTGGACTTCGGTCACGCCGAGGAAGTGCGGGCGTTCCTCGACTGGTTCGCTCCGATGCAGTACGACAACGGCAAGGTCCCCTGCTGCGCCGACTCGCGCGGCCCCGACCCCGTGCCCGAGAACGACTCGCACGGCCAGTTCATCTACGCGATGGCGACGTACGCGAAGTACACGGGCGACTTGTCGCTCCTGCGCAAGCACTACGAGCGGATCGTCGGGGCGGTGAAATACATGGAGTTCCTCCGGGCTCAGCGCCTCACACCGCAGTACGTGGATGCACCGGAGGGATCGCTCGACCGGGCGAAGGCCGGCCTGATGCCCGAGTCGATCTCGCACGAGGGATATTCCGCCAAACCCATGCACTCGTACTGGGACGATCTCTTCGCGCTCCGCGGATTCAAGGACGCGGCGTGGATCGCCGGGGTCACCGGGCACGAGGACGACGCGAGGACTTTCGCCTCGCTCGCGGAAGAGTTTCGCGCTTCCCTCCTCGACTCTCTTCGGCGCAGCATGGCGTACCACCGGATCGACTACCTGCCCGGATGCGTCGAGCTGGGCGACTTTGACGCGACCAGCACAACGGTGGCGCTCTTCCCCGTCGATGAAGCGGGGCTCAACAACCAAGGCCGACTGCCGCTCGCGGCCGTCGAGGCCACGTTCGACCGCTACTGGTCGTTCTTCGTCGACCGCCGCGACGGAGCGACTAAGACCACGTGGGAGGCTTATACGCCGTACGAGAACCGCGCGATCGGCGCGCTGGTCCGCCTGGGCCGGCGCGATCGTGCGCACGACTTGGTCCGCTACTTCCTCGACGACCAACGCCCGCGCGGCTGGAACGCCTTTGCCGAGGTGGTCTGGCGCGATCCGACGCGGCCGTCGTTCATCGGCGACATCCCGCACACCTGGTGCGGGTCGGACTACGTCAACTCGTTCCGCTCGCTCTTCGTCTATGAGCGCGAGGTTGACGACGCTCTCGTGTTGTTCCACGGGGTGACGCGCCAGTGGCTCGACTCGGGCTTCAGTTTCACGAACTGGCAGACGGTTCACGGGCCGCTCAGCGCCGTTGTCACGCCCGCGAGCGGCGGATTCGTCATCGAGCTTTCCGCCGCGGAGAACGCCGAGAACAAAAGCAAACCCACCCGACCGTGGTCGCCGCCGGCGGGGGGGCTGGTGCTCATGCTTCCGGAGTCGTCGCGGCTGGGACCCGTGCGGATCGACGGGCGGGAGACGAAAGCTCGAGACGACGGCGCGATCGTCGTCGATCACTTGCCGGCCAAGGTGGAGTGTCGGTGGCGATGAAGCAAGCGGCGGTGGATCGCGCCGGCCGAGGGATCTGGTCAGAAGCCCGCCGGAACGTGCAGGTCCTGGAAGACAAAGGAGTAGTACTGGTTCGCGAAGGACTCAGGCGCCAGGATGCCGCCGGGGATGACAGGCTGGTAGGCCGCGTGCCCATCCAGGAAGGCCATCGCGGACTTGTTCACGTCGCCGTATCCGTTCTTCAGACGGAAACCCGCATCGGGTTCGTTGGCAACGATATCGGCGTACTGGTCGTGCAGCCAGACCATCTTTGACGACTGGAACTCGTCGGCGAGACGGAAGCGTTCGTTGCCGAGCGCCATCGCCTTGACGCGTTTGGAGTTCGCCGACGGGATCTGCTGCCACCACTTCATGTTCAGGTGGTACGACGTTCCGACGTCGTCGTAGCTCGTGATCGCCGCGGGCACAAGCGGCTGGTTCTGCGCCCACGCTCGCTGATAGGAACCGGGATCCGACGGGTCCTTGAAGATCTCGGCCTGCTGGCTCTTGCGATTCGGATGGTTCGGGTCGAGCCGGGCAGGATAATCCGGCG
>CALMQD010000134.1 GCA_937871415.1 uncultured Phycisphaerales bacterium
GTTGCCCACGAAGATCGGTGAGGGAGGGGAGCCCCTAGGGTTTTGCGTGAGTCCAGAGCAGGAAGCGGTACCGACGTGGGGCGAGGAGTCGCGGGAGGCGCGGCTGGGGCGGCTGCTGCGCAAGGCGCGGGGGCTGGCGCCGTTGCCGGGCGTGTACCTGATGAAGGACCACAAGGGGGTGGTGGTGTATGTGGGGAAGGCGGCGCGGCTGCCGGACCGGGTGTCGAGTTACTTCGTGCCCAGCGCGGACCTTGGGGAGAAGAAGCAGCCGATGCTCGAGGTGGTGCACGACTTCGACGTGCTGGAGTGCGAGGGGGAGTGGGAAGCGCTGTTGACCGAGAACCGGCTGATCAAGGACATCTCGCCGCGGTTCAACGTGAGGCTGACGGACGACAAGACGTACCCGTACCTGGCGATCACGATGAAGGAGGACTTTCCGCGGGTGTATGTGACGCGGGACCTGAGCGATCCGCTGCTCAAGGGCTCGCCGCCGGCGAAGATCTTCGGGCCGTTCGCGAGCGCGGGGGCGCTGCGCGAGGCGGTGGCGCTGCTTCAGCGGGTGTTCAAGTACCGGACGTGCTCTTTGGACATCGTGGAGGGGGACGAGAAGAACAAGTATTTCCGGCCGTGCATTCTGTACAACATCGGTCGGTGCACGGCGCCGTGCGCGGACAAGGTGGGGAAGGAGGCGTATCGCGCGGACGTGGAGCGGTTCGCGAAGTTCCTGACGAGCAAGCGGAGCGCGATGCTGCGGGAGATGCGGGAGGAGATGTCGCGGGCGAGCGCGGCGCTGGAGTTCGAGGCGGCGGCGACGGTGCGGGATCAGATCCGCGCGATCGAGAAGTTGGACGAGCGCGCGCGGAACCGGTCGGGGTCGATGCAGGAGGGGTGGCAGCCGGAGGTGGAAGTGCGGCACGAGGACCCGCGGAAGGCGATGCGGGCGCTGCAGCGGGTGCTGGAGAAGGAGGGCGGGTATCCGGTGGGCGGGCCGCCGGTGAGGTGCATCGAGGCGATCGACATCGCGCACCTGCAGGGTGGCGAGACGGTGGGGAGCAAGGTGTGCTTCGTGGATGGGCGGCCGCTGAAGAACGCGTACCGGCGGTACAAGATCGGGAAGGGTGTGAAGGGCACGTAAGGGCCTGGGGGAGCGGGGCTCAATGATGATTACGCGAGCATCCGCGAGGTGGTGTCGCGTCGGTATCGCGAGGCGGGGGCGGGGCACGAGTTGTATCCGGACGTGATTCTGATCGACGGGGGCCTGGGTCAGTTGCACGCGGCGCTGGAGGCGTTCGAGGTGCTGGATGTGCGGCCGCCGATGGTGATCAGTCTGGCGAAGAAGGAAGAGTTGATCTATGTGCAGGCGAGGAAGGAGCCGATCCGGCTGGGGCGCGAGAATCCGGCGTTGAAGTTGTGTCAGGCGATCCGGGATGAGGCGCACCGGTTCGCGCAGCACTATCACCACATTTTGAGGCGGAAGAAGACGCTGGAGGAGTAGGGAGAAGGCACCAGGCACCAGGCACCGGGCATCGGGCACCAGGCACCAGGCACCAGGCACCAGGCACCACGCCCTCGGTATCAGGCATCAGGGTCATAGGCCGCGAGGCGAGCCGGGGCGTGCAACGGGAGAAGCGTGTACAACTACACCCGTTGTGAGGCCATTGGGAGTACAACGAGTTTTCGGGCCGGGGAGGCACGCGGCGGAGCGCGGCGCAGTGGAGCGCAGCGCGGGCGCGGTGTTCGCGGCGGGGGTGGCGGTG
>CALMQD010000135.1 GCA_937871415.1 uncultured Phycisphaerales bacterium
AACTCCAGGCCGATCAGGCCGAAACCGACAAGAAGCGCTTCCAGGCCGAGGCCGAGAAGCGACGCGCCCTGGCCCTGGCCCTCGAACAGGAAAACAAGGCCAAGATCCAGGAGAACCGCGCCCTGGTCGTTCTCGCCGAGGCCGAGGTCCCCAAGGCCATGGCCGACGCGCTCCGCGGCGGGCACTTCGGCGTCATGGACTACTACCGCCTCCGGAACCTCCAGGCCGACACCGCCATGCGCGGCGCCATCGCCGGCGGCGAGTCGAACCCCAGCCAGGGCTGACGCCCACCGGTCCGCCGCCCGCCCCAACCTTGCCACTGTTCTGGAAAGAGCCCGGCCTCTCGCTCCCCGCGCAGTTCTTCTACCGAACATGCCGCGCCGCTGTCGATCTGCTCGCCACCTTCCTCTACCGCTTCCGCGTCTTCGGCGCCGAGCACATCCCCCCGCCCCCCCGCGCCGGCGAGCGAGGCGTGCTGGTCATCGCCAACCACGCCTCGCACCTCGACCCGCCGCTGATCGGCGCTGCGCTCCGCGGGCGCGCCATGCGCTCCCTCGCACGCTCAGGCCTTTTCAGGCACCCGCTCTTCTCGCGCCTCATCGATGCGCTCGGCGCGATCCCCATCCGCGAGAACGAGGGCGATATGCAGGCCATGCGCAAGGCCATCGCCGAACTCGAACAGGGCCGACTCGTCCTCATCTTCCCCGAAGGCACACGCTCTCCCGACGGACGCATGCGCGCCTTCAAGCGCGGCTGCTGGCTACTCATCCAGCGCGCCAAATGCGACGTCCTCCCCGCCGCCGTCGTCGGCGCTCACGACATCTGGCCCCGCGGCCGGGGCGCGCCGCGGCTCACCCCGGGCCCGCTCGGCTCCTGCGCCGTCATGTTCGGGCCGGTGATCTGCTTCGACGACCTCTCCGCGGCGTCCCGCAACATGCGCGACGCCGACAAGGGCCTGGAACTCCTCGAGTCCCGCGTCGCCGACCTGCACACGCAGCTCGAATCCCGCCTCGCCGCCCATGCCCGCAAATCCGCGTGGGGGTTGTGAGCCGCCCTCCACTCGGCACGTAGTACCGGGACTGCACCGTGGACAACCGAGCTTTGCGGCTCCCCCACGCCAACCGCGGCTCCCACGCCGAAGGCGTGACCGGAAGTAGCCGGGTGTAGGCGAGCGCAGCGAGCCACCCCCGGATCTCCCCGGCCCGGCCAGCCGACCCCGAAGGGGTCGTCGATGCGCCTCGCGATCACGCTCGCACCCGGTCATCGGCGCACCCCCACCACATCGCGGACCCCATCGGGGTCCGCCCATTGCCCCGTCGCCTACCGGGGGTGGCTCGCTGCGCTCGCTCACCCCCGGCTCCTCCAGATAACGCCTTCGGCGTTACGACTCGGTCCCCCATCGCAAACCCGCGCAACGGACACTCACCCCAAGAACCCCGCCCCAATACCCGAAGTACAATCATGGGTTCGGGCCTCGCGCGCCCGAACATGCTCCTTGGCAACACGGGTGTGGAATGGTGGCCGCCGGCGCTTGGGCTTTGCCCCAGCGCCGGAGGAAAGTCCGAGCACGACAGGACACGATGGTGGGTAACGCCCACCCGCACGCGTCTTCTGGATGCGGGCGCGGGACAGTGCCACAGAAAATCAGACCGCCGATGGCCCGTGCGAAAGCGCGGGATCAGGCAAGGGTGAAAAGGCGGGGTAAGAGCCCACCGCCCGGGCGGCGACGCCCGGGGCACGGAAAACCCCATCGCGTGCAAGGTCAAACAGTCTCCGCCGCGCGGGCCTCGGCCCGTGCGGGCGCCCCGTCCGGGCGACAGGAGACGGGTAGACCGCTCGACCGCGTCGGCAACGGCGCGGCCAGAGAAATGGCCGCCCAAGCGCACAGGCCCCTCGGCCCACGCCCCCGTCAAACCGGGCCGGCGGGAACCGGGCGCTGGACAGAACTCGGCTTACAAACCCACACCCATCCAGAGGCGGGCCTCGGGATCAAACCCCGGGGCCCGCTCCATTTTTGAGCCGGCCCTTCCCCGCCAACATCCTCACGATGTTCCAAATACCTCCGGCGCTCACGGCGCCGGAACCTCACCGCCACACACGCCGCGCGCCGCGCTGCTCGCGATAGTTGTCCGCCGGCTTGCCGTCGGCATACTCCCACACGATCACGTCCAGGTGCTGCGAGCCCCACTGCACCGCGCGGCGGTGCGACGAGAACAGCACGTCCAGCCGGCGCCCCTTGATCGCCCCGCCCCGGTCCAGCACCGGAACCACCCGCCCCTGGTCATACCCCGGCACCGAGATCATTGAACCCAGCGGCAAGACCCGCGTGTCCGCCGCCACCAGACACCCGTCGTTCGTCTCCACCGAGTGGATCGACGCCGTGATCCCGTCGTCCGAGTTGTCGCACGAACGCCAATCCGGCGAATACGCCGTCACGAGCATCCGGATCGTCCGGGCCGGTCGCACCGGACGGCCGTTGAAGTACCGCACCGTCGGGTCGTTCGCCCACGCCGGCGCTTCCGCCTCGCGCGCTGCCTCGCCCGTCGGCAGGATCGTCGACAGCAGCCCCGCCGTCAGGCTCGGGCCCAGCCCTCCGGGCTGACGGGCTTCCTCTGCTCGGTCAGCGTCCGCCCGCCCCGCTTCCACGACCTCGGCCTGCGGGGTCGCAGCCCCCACCTCCCGGGTCGTCTCCACCTGTGCCAGCGGCGACAGGCCCGAGCGGCTCCGCAGTTCCTTGGTCACGATCGCCGACGCGGCGGTCACCGCCACGATCGCCGCGAACCTCGCCGCCGCGCCAACCTGGCCGCGCGTCGGCAGAACCACCTGCACTTGGAATGGGCTTCGTGTCTTGGGCATGTCGGAACGTCGAATCTGATACGCTCTGAGCACAGAGCGGTTTGGATGTCGGGTTTCGCGCCGGGGGTGCCAACCGCCGCCTGATCCTTCCGGTTCCGCGGGCCCCGAAGATTCACCGAAGTCCAGCCCCTACAGGCGGATATGTGTAGCCCGGAAGTCTTGGGTCAGACGATACCAAACAGCCTTCAGCACGTCATCTGAAAAATCCGTCATCGCACGTTGGCCCCCCCGACTTGATCCGTCCTTGACGCCTGTTGCGGTGGTCCCCCCGCACTTACCGGACATTCGGCACTCGCCACGTCCGGTTTCGACTCCCGGCGATTTCCGCCTCCTACCCCACGGCATGCCTTCCACAATCCTAACAACTGCCACCATCCTACTCGGTCTGGTCGCCGGCGTCCTCGGAGGGCTCGCGGGCATCGGCGGGTCGCTGGTCATGCTCCCCGCCCTGCACCTGTTGCACGGCGAGCAGTCTTCCGCCACCCATCACACCTACATGGCCGCCGCCATGGCCGTCAATCTCATCGTCGCCCTCCCCGCCGCCAAGCGCCACCACGAACTCGGCTCTGTCCGGCGCGATCTGCTCCCCTGGCTCATGCCCGGCACCGCCGTGGCGGTCGTCGCGGGGGTCCTGCTCAGCAACACCCTCCCCGGCCAGACGCTCCGCCTCGCCCTCGCCGCCTTCCTGATCCTCTACTGCCTCCACAACCTGCACCGGATCCTGCAGAAACCAAGGCCCGCCCCGGTCAACACCTCGCCCACGCACCCCGCGACGCTCCTGCTCATCGCCCTCGTCGCCGGCATGGTCGCCGGACTCCTAGGCCTGGGCGGCGGCGTGGTCATGGTCCCGATGCTCCAACTCTTCGCGCGTGTTCCGCTCCGGCAAGCCATCGGCACCTCCAGCGCCGTCATCGTCGTGACCGCGCTCATCGGCGCGTCGGTCAAACTCGCCTCGCTCCCGCGCGCCGACCTCCCGAGCGCCCTGCTCCTGGCCGCCCTCATGGCCCCCGGCGCCGTCGTCGGGGCGCGCCTCGGCGCTTCGCTGACCCACCGGCTGCCGGTGCGCGCCGTTCGCATCGTCGTCACGCTGCTCCTGTTCGCCGCCGCCATCCGTCTGGCCCAGGCGGACTTGAAGCGCTGGATTCTCTCCCCACCATCGCCCCCTTCGACCGCCGCTCGGGTATAAGACAGCCGCTGATCGCAAGCCGCGGGGGATGGGGGCCGGAGTCGTTGCCCATGATCGCCGCCGACCGTCCCACCGCACGGTGCACCGCGCCCGTCGCAGCCGCCCTGGCCGCACTTCTCAGCGTGTGCCTGGTGTCGTGCTCAGCGCCCGAGCCGCGTTGGACGCTCTCCACCGCCCAAACGATCACGACGCAGCCCGCGCCCGCCGCGTCCGCCGCGCCCGCCCGGCCTTCGGGCGCACCGGATGGACCGGTCGTCATCCTCGACGGCCAGCCGACGCCGCTGGCCCAGGTCAACCCCACGCCGATCCCCGCCGGCGACCCGCGCGTCATCGCCCGCATCATCGACGAGAGCGCCAACCGCTCGCAGGTCATGGACCACCTGCGTTACCTCTCCGAGCACGGCCCGCGCCTCACCGGCTCATCGCGACTCGAGAACGCCCAGCGATGGGCCGCCGATCAGTTCCGCGCCTGGGGGCTCACCAACGTCCACCTCGAGCCCTGGGGCACGATCCCCGTCCGCTTCGACCGCGGCGAGTCGTGGGGCAAGGTCGTCGTCAAGAACCCCGCGCCTCCGACCCCGTCCGACGCCAAAGCGCTCGAGACCGCGAAGAAGGAACAGGCCGGCGTCAAGGTCAACGCCGACAAAGACCAAGACTCCGCCAAGAGCCAGACCCCGCCACCCTGGAAAACCGTCCGCGATCTGGCGATCACCACGCTCGCGTGGACCCGCGGCACGCCCGACGGCAAGCCCGTGCAGGGCCCCGTCGTCCGCATGCCCGACTCGCCCGAGCAGTACGAGACAATCAAGGACCGCCTCGACGGCGCTTGGGTGCTTGTGCCGCCGCCCGCCGAAGGCGGCCGCGGACCGCGCGGCCCGGGCCAACTCGCCGGCGAGCGCTACCGCCAGCGCCGCGACGCCCGCGCCAAACTCGCGACCTTCAAGGACTCGGGTTCGCCGCTCCCCGCCGACCTCTCGCCCGACGAACTCGTTCTCACCCACTCCATCCTCGGCTTCATCACCTCCTCGCGCGACGAGCGCGTCTGGACCACCTCCTGCCCCGGCTGGCGCGACCTCGCCGCCGACGGCTCCGATATCCCTCCGGACCTCGAGGTCATGGTCCGCCTCTCCGACTACGACTACATGAACTCGCGCCTCGCCGACGGCGAAGAGTTCCAGGTCGAAATCCAGGCCGACAATCAACTCATCCCCGGCCCGCACCAGGTCTACAACGTCGTCGCCGACATCCCCGGGCGCTCGCGCCCCGACGAGTTCGTCATCGTCTCGGCCCACAGCGACTCTTGGGACGGCCCGGGCTCGCAGGGCACCACCGACAACGGCACCGGTTCGTCGGTCACGCTCGAAGCCGCGCGCCTGCTCATGGCTTGCGGCGCCAAGCCCGAACGCACCATCCGCTTCATCCTCTGGTCCGGCGAGGAACAGGGCCTCCTCGGCTCTCGCGCCTACGTCAAGGCCCACCCCGAACTGCTCCCCAAGATCTCCGGCGTCTTCGTCGACGACGGCGGCACCAACTCCGAAGGCGGCCTGCTCTGCTCCAGGGACATGGTCGCGCTCCTCGCCGCCGCGACCAGCCCCGTCAACTTCCGCTTCCTCGACGACGTCACCGGCGAGCCGCTCAACGTCAACCTCCGAGCCCAGGACGACTTCAAGCCGCACGGCGGGAGCGACCACTTCTCCTTCTTCGAGGCCGGCGTGCCCGCGTTCTTCTGGGACGAGGTCGGACGCGCCGACTACGGCGAGGGCTGGCACACGCAGAACGACCGCCTGAACCTCGCCATCCCCGCCTACCTCCGCCAGTCCGCCGCGTGCGCCGCGATCACGTCGTACAACCTCGCCTGCGCGCCCGACCTGCTCCCGCGCTGGCGCACCGACACCGGCGTGAAACTCGAACCCCCGTCCTACGTCTCCGCCAGCGACGGCGCGTACCCCGACTACATCCTCGTGAACTGGGCGGGCGTCGCCGCCGCCGATTCCTACGACCTCTTCCGCTCACGGTCCAAGGACGCCAAGGACCTCGAGAAGATCGCCACCGCCACCGACCGCACGAACTTCGAAGACCGCTCCGCCGAGCCCGGCGTGATGTACTACTACTGGGTCGACGCCCGCCCGCCCGTCGGCAGCGCCCTCTCGCCCGCACGCTCCGCCGAGCCCGCCGCCGGCTTCCGCGCCCGCCCGCCCTTGCCGCCGAACCTCCACGCCGACAGCGACACCTGCGGCGGCGTCACCCTCACCTGGGACGCCGTCGATGGCATCAAGGCCTACGAGATCTACACCTCCCCCTACATGCGCGTCGACGCCGACGCCGTGATCGCCGAAGGCTCCACCTCGTCCGCGCTCCTGGCCACGATCCCCGCCGGCAAGGACTCGCCCCACACCTGGCGCGACGAGCGCAAGCCCGGCGACCTCGGCGCCCGCTCCTACCTGGTCCGCTGCGTCGGCCCGCACGGCCCCGGGCCCGCCGCCAAGGCCTGGTCCGGCGCCAAAGCGTGTCCGTGAGGTCAGTGAACAGTGAAAAGTGAACAGTGAGCGGTGAAAAGCGAACAGTGAGCGGTGAGTAGTGAATGGTGAGCGGTGAGCGTTCACGAGTAATCGTGACTGCCGATCGCAGGCCGATCGACAAACGGAAGAAACCCTTTCCCACCGTCTTCAACTCTCATGAGCACTGAATTGAGCCCGCCACTTGGCGATTG
>CALMQD010000136.1 GCA_937871415.1 uncultured Phycisphaerales bacterium
GATGTTCTCGAGCGCCGCGAGCGACCTGCCGAGCATCCGGCAACTCATCGACACGATCCGCGAGATCGGGGCGTGCGCCGATGTGCAGGTGGCGGTCGGTGGCGGGGTGTTCAACCGGGCCGAGGGCCTGGCGGAAGAAATCGGCGCGGACGTCTGGGCCGGCTCACCCCTTGAAATGGTGGAGACCCTTATCGAGCGTCCGAACGTCCGGGCGACGAGCACGCAGCGGACCGTCGGGCGGAGCAAGCGGGCCAAGACCAAGGCCGCCTGAGTCGCCACGGGCCGTTTATCGCCGAACGAACAACAAACAAACACCAGAACAGTGGCCCGTCGGGAGCGAACCTCTCGGCGGGCCATGTGTGTTTTCGGACGCCTCAAGGTCCGTGAAGCGTGGGATTTGCGTCGCCGGGCCGATAGGTGGCGAAGAAGAGGGATTCGGGGGCTGGGAACAAGTGTGCGGGCGGAACCGTCTATATCGTTGGAGGTAGACCCAACCATGAACCGCTCAGACGAACGAGCACTGATCGAGCAGGCGACGATGGGCAGCCGCACGGCCGCCGAGGAACTGGTTCGCGCTCATCAGGCGTCGCTGTACGCGTACATGCTGCGGATGTCGGGGCGGCCGGACGTGGCGGAGGACATCGTTCAGGACGCGTTCGTCCGCGCGCTGACGAACCTGTCGCGGTTTGATTTCCGTTTCCGGTTTTCGACGTGGCTGTTCACGATCGCGAAGCGGCTGTACGTGAACGCGTGCCAGAAGCACAAGCCGGCGTACGACTCGGACGTGGTGGGGGCGGCGCGGGGCTCGGGCTCGGCCCCGGAGTGTTCGACGATCGACGGCGAGGTGACCCTCAACGCCAAGAGCGCGATCGACTTTGCGCTCGGGCACCTGTCGCAGGAGCAGCGTGAGATCGTCGTGCTGTTCCACCAGTTGGACTGGCCGATCGCGCAGATCGCCGAGTACATGGACATGCCGGAGGGGACGATCAAGAGCCATCTGCACCGCGGGCGTCAGAAGATGCGCGAGGTGTTGGCGAACCACGAAGCGCACCTGTCGCACGTGGAAGAGGTCATCCGGGCATGAGTTTCCGAGATCGACGCAACAAGCGCGAGGAAGTCGAATCGCTCACGGCGAAGATGCGTGAGGGCGGGGAGGCTCCGGACTTCACGGCGTCGATCCTGATGCGCGTCGACGATCAGCGCGCGTTCCTGAGCGGGCGCGATCGTCGGAAGGTGTGGCTGGCGCGCGGGTTCGTGGGGGTGCTGGCGGGGTGCCTGGCGCTGACGAGCGCGCTGCTGTACCGGTACTCGGAGCAGGTCCGCGAGTTGTCGAACGCGCCGGCGCCGATGAGCCGCGTGATCACGGCGGTCAAGAGCGAGGCGGCGCAGCAGGCCGACCAGTTCCGGCAGACGCTGGTGCTGGTGGCCGAGGCGCCCGCGCCGAAGCTCACGTCGGTGATGGCGGGGGTGGCGGCGGCGGGGCGGGGCTCGGTGTCGGGGACGGTCGATCGCGGCGCGGGCGCGCCGGCGACGGCTTCGTGCTTCGTCGGGCCCACGCGGACGTGCTGCACGGTGCGGCTGGGGGACGACGCGTTCGTGGTTTCGGGCACGATCCGGCTGCACGGCGAACAGGTCACGGTCGCCTCACCCAGCCAGGCCATCGCGCGGGGCATCGCGTTCATCACCGAGGACCGCAAGAACACCGGGCTCAACCTGGTCGGCACGACGGGGGAGAACATCACCG
>CALMQD010000137.1 GCA_937871415.1 uncultured Phycisphaerales bacterium
GCTCCCGACGCGGCGACCGGCACCAGCACCGGCCCCCCGGGCACTTCGACCATCGGGAGCACCTTGTCGAAGACGACGACGTCGAAACCGGCGAGATCGCCGCTCTTCTCATCGAGCATCGACTGGTACTTGGCGAGCGAGAAGAACTCGACGCGCGAGAGGTTCAGAGACTCGAGCCCGAACTTCAGCCACAGGTTGCCCTCGGTGACCACCGCCCCGCTCAGCCGGCGCGCCGGCGGGAACACGAAGTAGGCCTCGTCGTCGGTGGTGAGGACGTTGTCGCTCGACGCGGCCGAGGTCGGCGCGCCCGAGCCCGCGTTGACGCGGATGCGCACCGAACCCACGCCCGCCTCGGCGCGTTCCACCGAGAAGACAAACCCGCCGAGCCCCGGCACCCAGGGCTTGCCCTCGTCGGCGGGGTCCTCGGGGTTGCGCGCCGGGGGCGTCGCCGCGGCGACTTCGATGTCGCGCGTCTCGACCAGATTGCCGTCGAGCGACACCGACGCCTCGACGCGCATCGGCTGGCGGGCGGTGCTCTGAATACCCACGAATACCGACAGTTTCCGCGGGTCGTCGAAGGCCCGCAGGGCGCGCACGCTCGTGACGCCCACGTTGTTCGTGCGGTTCGAGCCGACGGCGTGGTAATAGACCTTGTCCTGCGGGCCCGTCCGCACTTTCTCGGCGTCGGGCAGCCGACCGTCGGAGATGATGTGCAGCGAGGCCGGCGGCCCGACGGGCACGAAGCCCTTGTTCTCCTCGAACTTCTCCTTGCCCGTGTACGCCTGCGCGAGCGTGTAGGCGCGGTCGATCGACGTCGGGGCGTCGGTGGGCTCGATGGCGTTCACGGCCGCGCGCAGTTCGCCCTTGTTGCTCGTGAACACCTGGCGCACCTCCGCGGTCGAGTCGAAGGCGATGATCATCGCCTCCTCGCCTGCGCCGGCGGTGTCGAAGACCCCCGGCTCCTTGAGGGCGTCGATGATGCTCAGGGCTTCCTTTTTGGCCGCGTCGAGGCGGCTGGTCTTGCCGTCGATGGGTTCGGGAACGAACGAGGCCGGGGACGAGGCGGACGCGCCGTTCGCATCGGTCGTGGCCGACGGCGGCACGACCGGCCTCAGTTCGCCGTCGAGGGAGGACATCGACGCGGAGCGGTCGATGAGGATGATGTGGCGCTGGTTCGTGATCCCGCGGTCGCGCAGTTCCGGTTGCGCGAGCGCGAGCAAGGCCGCGGCCAGCACGAGCAGCTGCAAAAGGAGAAGGATGTTGCGGCGGAGTTTCTGGAACGGGGCGTTGGCCTGCAGGTCCTGGATCGCCTTCTTCCAGAGCAGCGTCGTCGAGACTTCCATGTCCCGGCGCTTGAGTTTGAGGAAATAGAGCAGCACCAGCAGGGGCACCGCGATGGCGCCGGCGATCGCCGCGAGTGGCCAGGTGAGGAAGGTCATGCGCGGCCCTCGTCAGAAGGGAACTCTGAGTCCGCGGAGACCTCAGAGGGACTCAAAGAGAGACGGGGCAGAGCCCGAACCAGATCGCAGCGATCGTTCAGTCTCCGGGTAAGCCCCTCCCGCAACGTCTCGTGATTGAAATTGATCAGCAACCCTAGCGGGATTCCGCAGGAACGGAGGTACGACAGCAGTTGCGCCTTGTGGACTTCCAAAATTCGTTCGATGGCTTTGAGTTCGACGACGACCAATCCGTTCACGACGAGGTCGACCCGGAGATCACCGATGAAGCGACCCCGGTACTCCAAGCGGATCGGCTTCTGTCGTTCAAATGGAATGCGCATGTCCGTCAACTCGATGCACACGGCGTCTTCGTAGAGTTTTTCCAAAAGTCCCGGCCCGAGCGCGGTATGCACGCGCATTGCCGCCCCGATGATCTGCTGCGTCAGATCGTTCCACTCTCGCGGGATTCGGTAATGCGTCGCATCCATGTTGATCGCCGCCGGGGCGTTGAACTATCTCGCTTCCTCTCCGCTGAACTCCGCGACGCTCCGCGCCTCTGCGTTCCTTCCGACTGCTACTTCAGCAACCCCCTCCGACGCAGGTAGTCGAGCACGAAGCTGTCCACGGGCGTGTCGCTCTTGACGGTCATGTGCACGACATCGCGCTGGGCGCAGAACTCGTGCAGACGGTTGCAGTACGCGTTGAGCGTCTGCTGGTACTTCTTGAGCAGCGGCGCCGAGATGGTCACCTCCGCCGTGTCGCCGTCTTCGACGTCCTTCAGCCGCAGGTCGCCGCCGATGGTCGGGTTCATCTCCTGCGGGCTGAGCACCTGGATCGCGAAGAGGTCGTAGCCGTGCCCCTTGAGCAGGCGCAGACCGGTCTCGTAACCCTCTTTCACGAGGAAGTCGGAGATGAGCACCATCACGCCCTTGCCGCGGCGGGAGAGCGCGACACGCTTGCAGCCGTCCGTGAACCGCATGCCGCCGGCGGGCGTGAGCCCGGTGAGATAAGCCGACAGGTCCTGCAGACGGCGTTTGCCGCGAAGATCGCGGAGCGTCGAGACCAGTCCCGACGACTCCCCCGCACCAGCCTGCTGTGATCGGGCATCCGTCACCTGGCCCGACGAAAGGCCCGCGGCGATCGCGGACAGGACCCCGCCCGCCGGCTGCTCGAAACTCGCGTCCTTCGCGCCGATGGCGCTGACCGCGACGCGGTTGAGATTGACCAGGCCGATGTACCCCAGGGCCGCGGCCAGCCGCTGCGCGAAGAGGAACTTGTTCGGCTCGCCGCAGTCCATGGACGCCGAGCAATCGACCACCAGGTGCAGCGACAGGTCTTCCTCCTCGAGGAACAGTTTGAGGAAGAGGCGATCGAGCCGGCCGTAGATGTTCCAGTCGATGTGGCGGAGGTCGTCGCCGACGACGTAGGGCCGGTGGTCGGCGAACTCGACGCTCTCGCCGCGACGCTTGCTGCGCCGCTCCCCCTTGAGTTTGCCGGAAAAGATCTTGCGCGAGGTGATGTCCATCTGCGCCAGGCGCGCGGCGAGTTCCGGCGCGAGCAGGTCGCTGAGTTCCTTCGGGCGGGTTGGATTCGTGGATCGCAGCATGGAAGAAGACACTCAGGCGTATGCGAAGATCACGGAGTGTTCGCGGAGTTCACAGAGAGAACACGAGGACTTGAAACGACAATTTCCGGCGGCCTGGCGACAGGAGGCCAGTTGATCTTTCGACAAAGGCCGTCTTTGAGGCGGACCGCATGGAAGTTCATGAGCAAGCCGAGCGGAAGCCCGGTGAATCGCAGATACCCGAGCAGTTGTGCGTGGTCTTGTTCGGTGAGTGCGGTGACGCCCTTGCACTCGACGATGATCAGAGACTCCACAACGAGATCGATGCATTGCTCTCCGAGCACTTCTCCCGCGTAGAGCACTTTGAAGGGGACTTGTCGGTCGGCGCGAAGGCCGCACCTGCCAAGTTCGAGCGCGAGCGCCTGTTCGTAGAACTTCTCACGCAGGCCGGGTCCGAGGAGCGAGTGAACGTGCATCGCACACCCGATCACACGCTCGGAGAGTCGATTGAGTTCCGGCGGCAAGTCGCCGTGGCCCATGGTTCGCATGTTCGTCGGATCAAAGCCCATTCGTGTGTTCCGCTCCGTTCTCTCCGCAAACTCCTCCGAGCCCTTCGCGGACCCGCCTCTTTCTCAAACCCGTAGCGGTTCTTTCGGCGTCGACTCCAGGATCTGCTTGACGACCTCGTCCTGGGTGATACGGTCGGCCTCGGCCTCGAAGTTCAGGATCAGCCGGTGGCGGAGCGACAGATACGCCACGTCCTGCACGTCCTTGAAACTCACGTGGAAGCGCCCGTCGGTCACGGCCTTGACCTTGGCCCCCAGCAGCAGCGCCTGGGCCCCGCGCGGCGAACTCCCGCAGCGCACGTACTTGTTCGTCGCGTTCACCGCGTGCTCCCCTTCGGGGTGGCTCGCCAGCACCAGCCTCGCGGCGTACTCCTTCACGTGCGGAGCGACGATCGCCTCGCGGATGAGTTGCTGGGCCGCGATGATGCCCGGACCGTCGAGAACTTTCTGCACTTCCGGCGTCGACGAGCCGGTCGTGCGGTCGAGGATGGTCATGAGCTCGTCGAGTTTCGAATAGCCGACACTGATCTTGAAGAGGAAGCGGTCGAGCTGGGCCTCGGGCAGGGGGTAAGTGCCTTCCTGTTCGATTGGGTTCTGCGTCGCGAGGACGAAGAACGGCATGTCGAGCTTGTACGTCTGGCCCGCGACGGTGACGCTGCGCTCCTGCATGGCCTCGAGCAGCGCCGACTGGGTCTTGGGCGTGGCGCGGTTGATCTCGTCGGCGAGCACGATCTGGGCGAAGATCGGGCCCTTCTGGAACTGGAAGCCGCGCCGCCCGCCCCCGCCGGCATCCTCCGTGATGATGTTGGTCCCGATGACGTCGGCGGGCATGAGGTCGGGGGTGAACTGGATGCGGCTGAAGGGCAGGTGCAGCGCCTGCGCCAGGGTCTTGATGAGCAGCGTCTTGCCCAGGCCGGGCACGCCCTCGAGCAGCACGTTGCCGCCGGCAAAGAGCGAGGTCAGCACGGCGTCGACGACGTCCTGGTGACCGACGATCACCTTGCCGACTTCATCGCGCAGGCGCTTGAACGTCTGCCGGAAGGCCTCGCACTGGGCCTTCACGCGCTCGGGGGTTTCGTACGCCTGCGGACTGCCGCTCATCGACGATGCCATGGGTTGCTCCGATCGTTTTTCCGTGCCCACTCAACGGTGCTGTGCTCTGTTTGTCTGCGTTGGGCTGGTGCCTGATGCCTGGTGCCTTCCCCCGCTCCCTACTCCTCTTCCAACTCTTCGCGTGCGCGTTCCTTGGCCTTGCGCAGCCGGGCGATGCCCTCTTCCTTCGTCGGTCCCTGCTTCTCCACTTCGCGTGACTTGACGCGGATCTTGCCCGCGTCCGGCGTCGTGTCGCCGGCCATCGCCACGTTCTTCTTGCTGCGCGCGAGTTCCTCGGCGGTCGCCTCGAACTTGACCTTCGAGGTCGACTGGTCACCCTTGGCCGCGCTCTTGACTTGGGCCAGCGCCGCCGCCTTCTGCTCCGGCGACAGGTCGGTGCGGCCGCGGATCTCGTCCTGGGCGCGCTTGCGGATTTCCTTGAGCGAGGCGGTGCGCTCGCTCCCGCGGCTCTGCGCCGGGTTGAACGCGCGGCGCACGGCCGCGGCGATCGCACGCGGCTCGATCCGCACGCGCCGCACGGCGACATCCGCCAGGAACAGGCCGATCGCCAGGAGCGCGACCGCCATCCAGATCGGGCGCAGCGCGACCGGCATGGTCAGACCCTGGCGGCTCCACAATGCCGCGCCCGCCGGGTCGCCCGTCAGCACGCGCCCCCCGGTCTTCTCCGCGACCAGGCGCAGCAGGCCCGCGTTGTCCTGCAGCGTCTTGAACTCCTTGGCGAACGGGCGCGTCACCGCGGTCTGCACGTTGCCCTGGCGCGGCGGCTGGCCCTCGGCGCCCGGCGTCTGGTACTGGATATTCGCGATGTACGCGCCGGCGCGCCCGGAATCGAAGATGCCCTCGTAGCGTCCCGGCCCCACCTGGCGCAGCTCGACCGTCTCGCCGGCGTTCTCGGGTCCCAGCACGCGCGCCCGGAATCGCACGAAGTTCATGCGCTCGCCCTGCTGGTCGAGGGCGTCGACGACGATCCGGGTCTGGTCGCCGAGGTCTTCGGTCGCGATGCGGATGTCGCTCGTGCCCGCGGGGCGCATCGCCCAGCGCACGTGCTGCTCCCAGAACTGCCGGTAGTGGTCCCAACTGGGCCAGCCCTTGGCGTAGGCGGCGCCGGCGTCGGAGGTGAACGCGACGCTCTTGCCGAGGCCGAACTGCCAGTGGGCAAGGATCGGGTCGTTCTCCTTGCCTCGCGCCGAGACGACGCTGAGCCCCTCGCGGTCGGCGCCGACGATGTACCCGGTGATGGGCGGGAGGCCGTTGATGCCGCGCAGCGGCTCGCTCAGGACGTTGGTCATGGTGGGCGAGAACGCGGGCCCCTCCCACCGCAGCGAACGCTTCACGACCGTCGACTCTTTGATGAAGATCGACGGGAGGCTCGCGAGATTGCCCTGGTCGATGACGCTGTAGAACCGCCCGCCCGAATCGCGCGCGAGGCGCTTCATGTTGTCCCACTCGAAGCCGCCCTGGCGGTTGTGGGGGAAGACCAGCACGGTCGAGATCGAGATCTTCGCGGCGCGCATCTTCGACATCAGCCCGCCCGGGTTGGTGAAACTCGGGTCGCCGTCGGAGATGACCAGGATGTGGCGAGCGCCGGCCTCCACGCCGACCAGCGCGGTGTAGGCCATGGTGAGCATGCCGTCGAAGCTCGGCGCATCGCCGTAGTTGAGGCTCGCGATCGCGCGGTTGATCGCGGCGCGATTGCCGATCTCGGAGAGCGGGTGCGTCCAGGTGTCGCCGCTGAACCCGCCGGCCTCGAGGATCCCCGCCAGGTCGAGGCGCGAGAGGTTGTTGACCGCGGCCTCGGCGGTCTTCTTGCCCCAGTAGTTGCCCTGCGGCATCTCGCACGAGTGCATGACCAGCACGAGCGCCCCGCGCGGCAGTTGGCGCTTCGCCGGGGGGTCGAGCTTGATCGGGAGCGCATCGGCCAGCGGCGAACCCGTCCAGCCGCCGGCGCCGAAGGCCTCCGGCCCGCCGACCATGACCAGCCCGCCGCCCAGGTCGTACACGTACGACTTGAGGATCTCCTGCTGCTCCTGCGAGAAGGGCCTGGCTTCGCAGTTGGCCAGAACGATCGCGTCGTAACTGGCGATCTCGACGGCGTTCTTGGGCGCCATCTCGGGAGAGCGGTACTCGACCGCCATCTTCGCCTCGCGCAGCGCCCGGAGCAGCGAGCCGACCTCCTGCTCGTCGGGCGCAACGACCAGCACGCGACCCTCGGCGCTCACGAACGTCACGGCCATCGCCCGGTTGTTGTCCGCGATCGAGTCGGCGCCCTCCTCGGGCACGAACGTCGCCTCGTACTGCTGGGGCCCCGCGAAGGGGAGCGTGATCGGGATGACGATCGCCTCGAGTCCGGCCTTCACGTCCACGACGCGCGAGGTCTCGGGAGAGGAGGGGTCGAGGTCCACGTCGACGCCGTTGACCAGCAGCGACAGCCGCCCGCGCGCAGGCTTCTGCGAGTTGATGAGGACGCGGAGATTGATGTTCTGGCCGACGCGCGCGGTGGACGGCGCGACAAGCCGCTCGACCGTCACCTCGTTGTCGTACTTGTACCGCAGGGGCAGCACGTCGATCGGGATGCCCTTGGCCTTGGCGGCGCTGGCCGCGGAGAGCAGATCGCCCGCGGTCTCGTTGCCGTCGGAGACGATCAGCAAGCGGTTGGCCGAGCCGCCGGGCATGACGGCCATCGCCAGGCGCAGCGCCTCGGCGAGGTTCGTGCCGTCGGTCGCGCCGACGTTGATGGTGTCAGGCTTGTCCTGCGGCGGGCTGGGCAGCGCCTGCACGTAGGCGTTGCGCGCGACGGTCACCCGGGCGATCTCGTCGCCCATCTGGGCCGCCCCTTCGCCCGTGGCGCGCGCCGCCTGGTCGACGAACTCGTCGGCCCACTTCTGCCGGTCCTTGGGCACGGATTCGGAGACGTCGCTGATGACGGTGACGTTGACGTTGCGGCTCTCGCGCCGGTACTCGGGGCGGGCGACCGCCGCGAGGATGAGCAGCACGACGACAAGTCGCACGAGCATCGCGAAGCGCCGCGCGTTGGTCCCCATGCCGCTGAGCGACTGCCGGCCCCACCAGAGGATCAGCAGCAGCGCGGGAATGAACAGCAGCAGCCACTGCGGCTGGTCGAACTGGATCGGTCCGACATGGAAAGGGCCCTTGAACATGGACCGGCTGACCACTCCTTGCACGCCCCCTTACGAGGGCGGCCTGAATCCCACCACACGGTTGTTCCTCGCGTCCACCAGGAAGATCTCATCATCCAGGCGCGTCATGGCCCACGGGCTGTTGAGCTCGCCGTCCCGCAGACCCGCGTGCCCGTAGATCCCCAGCGATGCGCCCGTCTCGAGGTTCACCCGCTGCACGCGGCAGCCCTGGAACTCCGCCACCAGCGCGGTGCCGTCGCCCAGGAGCGACAGGCTCCAGGGGAACAGGAACTGCCCGGGCTCGCGTCCCGCCGAATCGGGCGAACCGATCCAGCCGATGAGCGCGCCGTCGAGGGTGAACCGGCCGATGCGGTGGTTCCGCGCATCGACGATGACCAGGCGTGCCGATCCGGCGGCGTCGTGGTCGAGCCAGACCTCCTGCGGACGGTTGAACTCGACCTTGTCCTTGGCGGCGCTCGAGCCGAACGCCCCGAAACTGAACTGGAACTTCAGATCAGCGTCGTACACGCTTACGCGATCGTTCCCGCCATACTCGCTGATGTAGATGCGTTCTACCTTCTTCTTGTCCGGGCTCAAAAGCACGCACACGTCGGTCGGATAGATGAACTGTCCATCGCCCGTGCCGTAGGTGCCGACCTGACGTGCGATCACCGGGTCGACGATCCGGGGGGGATCGTCCGGGCTGCGCGGCTTGCGTGCCTCTTCCTCGCTGGTCGGCGGGTCGAACACCATCACGCGGTTGTAGTGCGTGTCGGGCACGTACATCATGTGCTCCGACCACTGGCCGCGGCTGTCGAGCCCCGGGGCGATCGTGAGGCCCACCGGGAATCCCAGTTCGGTGCGGGGCAGGCGGATGATCGTCAGACAGCGCCCCGTGACCGGGTCGAGTTCCTGGATCCGCCCCGAGCGGTCGACCACCCAGAGCGTGTGCGTGACCGGGTCGCGGTCGATGCCGCGCGGATAGGTGAACCGCCCCGGTGTGGCGCCGATGCCGCCGATGGTGCGTTCGACCGGGAGCGGCGCGCCGGGCTCGGGGCGGCGAGAACACCCGGCGTGGGCGAGCAAGGCGCCGCCGCACACAACCGCGGGCAGGACGACCAGCGCGCGAGCGATCGCACGGCGCGTCCGGGTGCCTCCACCGAAGGGCCAACATCCTCGAGCGCACGCCACCGCCACAGAACTCCTGACGACCAATCCCGACCCCG
>CALMQD010000138.1 GCA_937871415.1 uncultured Phycisphaerales bacterium
TCAGGTTCGACTCCTGACACCCGTGTTTGTTACGCACGGCAAACTGATCGCGACATCGCTGTTAGGGATATCTTAGCTCATGGCCCACTAACTGTCAGCAAAGAAGCGCATCCGCCAAAACGCCAAGACCAACGCCCGCAACCGCTGGCGTTTGAAGATCATGCGTGAAGCGATCAAGGACTTCAACGAGAAGCTCCTGCACGGCTCGGTGGCCGACGCGAAGGCCTCGTTCGCCAAGCTGTCACAGATCCTGGACCGGACGGCGGCGAAGGGGATCATCCACAAGAACAACGCCGCGCGCCGCAAGGGTCGCCTGAGCGCCCGCCTGAAGAAGAAGGCCGCGAAGTAAGGCTCCGGCCACCCGACGCAGAGTCATCGCACGACGCCCCACGCGGGGCGTTGTTTGTTTTTGCATCGGGCGGGCCGGGGGGACGGCGCCGGAAACGATGAGGAGCCGCGCCGAGAACCGATATGGTTGGGGCATGCCGGGCGCCGGGTCATCACCATCCTCGAGACGACGGGCGAGCGGCGGCGCTTCGCGGCGCGCCGAGCCGAAGAACGCGGCGCAGGCCCGCCGCGTGCGGGGCGCTTCCGCGCCTGCGCCGGCGCCCGACGACTCGTACTGGCGGCAGTCGATGCGACCGCTGCACGTGCTGCTGTTCCTGCTCCCGCTGATCGTGCTGTACGAGGTGGGCTCGGCGCTGTACCTGGCGGACGTTGCGGCGGGGACGCGCGAGACCATCAAGGCGTACCGCCTGATGGGCGACTTTTTCAACGTCTTCGGCATCGCGGGCCTGTTCATGCCCGGCGTCGCGCTGGTGACGGTGCTGCTGGTGTGGCAGTTTCTGTCCGGAGATCGCTGGGTCGTTCGGTGGAACACGATCGCGGGGATGGCGGCCGAGTGCGTGGCATGGACGCTCCCGCTCGTGGTGCTTTCCGCCGCGAGCAGGAGCGCCGCGAACATGGCCCCTTCGGGCGGGATCGACCCGATGGCCGCGCTGAACACGTGGATGGCGCAGGTCGGGCCGGGACCGGCGCCGGGCCTCGAGGCGCTGTCCTGGCAGGCGAAACTCTCGATCTCGATCGGCGCGGGGCTCTACGAGGAGATGCTGTTCAGGCTCGTGGGCATTGCGCTCATCCACTTCGTGCTGCGGGATCTTCTGGGTGCGCGGGAGGTGGCTTCGAGCGTGCTGGCGGTCGTCGGCAGCGCGGTCATCTTCGCCCTGTACCACGACCTGAGCAACCCGGCGGGGAGCATGAACTACTTCGTGTTCGGGTTCCTGACGCTGGCGGGGTGCTTCCTCGGCGCGGTGTATGTGCTGCGCGGGTTCGGCATCGTCGTCGGCACGCACGCGCTCTACGACATCGTTGTGCTCGTGCTGCTGACACCCGGCGCCCACGGGCACGGCTGAGCCATCACGCGGAGCCGCCGGCGCGTCCGTGGGCGGTCTCGGTCTGGTCCGTGAGACCGCCGAACCGTCGAGATCTCGACGCGTAGTCTCGCACCGCCGCGTGCAGGTGCGGCGCGCCGAAGTCCGGCCACAGCACGTCCGAGACGTGGATCTCGGCGTACGAGATCTGCCAGAGCAGGAAGTTGCTGATCCGGCGCTCGCCGGCGGTGCGGATGAGCAGGTCCGGCTCGGGTATGCCGGCGGTGTACAGGCAGGCCTCAAACGTCTCCTCGTCGATGGCGTCGGGGTCCAGTTCTCCCGACCGAACGCGTTGCGCGATCGTCCTCGCGGCGTCGACGATCTCGGCCCGTGAGCCGTAGTTCACGGCGACGCAGAGCGTCGGCCCGGTGCAGGCGCTCGTCAGGCGCGTCAGCCGATCGACCGCGTCGAGCACCGGCTGGGGCAGACCCCGGCGGCGTCCGATCTGCACGAAGCGAATATTCTCGTCGACCAGCCGCTGGGCCTCGCCTTCGAGGTACAGCGCGTACAGGTGCATGAGCCCTTCGACCTCTTCGCTGGGGCGCTTCCAGTTCTCGCTGGAAAAGGCAAAGACGGTCAGGTAGCCG
>CALMQD010000139.1 GCA_937871415.1 uncultured Phycisphaerales bacterium
GGGCGATCATCGCCGCCATCGTTGAGGGCGTCGATGCTTCGCGGCGCGAGCGCGTGATCATCGAGCCCGACCGCGAGAAGGCGATCCGGCAGGCGGTTCGGCGCGCGTCGGGCGGGGCGCCGGGGCGCGCCGGCGACGTCGTGATCATCGCGGGGAAGGGGCACGAGACTTACCAGATCCTTCCCGACCCCGAACGGCCCGGGCAGACAATCACGCGTCACTTCGACGACCGTGAAGTGGTGCGCCAGGCGCTCGAGGCCCGCGGCATCTCGCCGCGCCCGCCCGCCGACGCCGGCTCGTCGAGCGGCGAGGACGAGCTCGAGGGATCGGGCGTGTTGGACGTGACCGACGTGCTCTTCGACCTCAAGCCGACGGACCTGCCGCCGGAACTGCCGAAGGCCTGAGGATGACGATGTGTGCCCGGCCGACACGGACGATCGGCCGGTGAAAGGACCCGCGGGAAGCATGACGCAGTTGACCCCCGACCTTCTCCGCCAGGCCACGAACGGGACCTGGGTTGCGCGCATGCCGGAGATCGAACTCCCGCCGGATCGACCGGCGGACATGCCGCCCCCGCCCCCCTCGGCGCTCTGCGCCGCGATCACCGGCGTGAGCACCGACACGCGCTCGATCGCGCCGGGCAACGTCTTCGTCGCGCTGCGGGGCGAACGCTTCGACGGGCATGACTACCTCCTCGACGCGGCCCGCGCGGGCGCGGTCGCGCTCATCGTCGACGACCTCTCTCGCGTGCCCGCCGACGGCTTCAAGGCCGCGACCAGGGGCGAGGGTGTCGGCATTCTCAAGGTCGCCGACACGGGCAAGGCCCTGCTGAGCATCGCCGCGGCGTACCGCAAGGCGTTCACGCGGACCAAGGTCATCGCCGTCTGCGGGAGCAACGGCAAGACGACGACGACGCGGTTCATCCACCACGTGCTGTCGGCGGCGATGAAGGGCTCGCACTCGCCCAAGAGTTTCAACAACGCCGTCGGCGTGCCGCTGACTCTGCTGGCGGTGCAGCCGGGCGACCAGTTCGTCGTCTGCGAGGTGGGCACGAGCGCGCCGGGCGAGATCGCGATGCTCGGCGACGTCGTGCGCCCGGACATCGCGGTCATCACCTCGATCGGGCGCGAGCACCTCGAGTTCCTCAAGGACCTGGCCGGGGTCGCCCGCGAGGAAGCGGCGATCGCCCAGTGCGTCAAGCCCAAGGGGTGCGTGGTCCTCAGCGCCGATAGTCCCGAACTGGCGCCCCACGCGGGCACGCGCCGGGACTGCATGTACATCACCTTCGGGCTCTCCGATCGGGCGAGCCTGCGCGCCACCGACGTCCGGCACGTGGAACTGCCGACGGCAGGCGGAGCGGGTGGCAAGGGTGGGGCGACGGCGGCCGGCGCGGAGGGCGGGGGCACGACCTTCGGCGTTTCGTTCGGCATCAACGGGCGCACGCCGGTGACCATCCCGGTGCTCGGCAGGCACAACGCCGTGAACGCGCTGGCGGCGATCGCCGTGGCACGCCGGCTCAACATCGACGACGCCAGAGTCCGCGAGGCTCTGGGCACGCTCCGCCTGCCCGAACTGCGGCTCGACCAGCGCCGCGTGCGCCTCAAGGGCGGAGAGGCGACGGTCGTCGCCGACTGCTACAACGCCAACCCCGACTCGATGCACGCGGCGCTGCTGACACTGATGGATGTTCCGTGGACCGGCCGGCGCGTCGCCGTGCTCGGCGACATGCTCGAACTGGGCCCGGGCTCGCCGGCGCTGCACGAGGGCGTGCTGACCGAACTCGCGGGCCTCGCGCCCGACAGCCGGACGCTCGCGGTGCTCGTGGGCGAGATGATGCGCAGCGCCGCGCCCGTGCTGCACAGGGCCGGGTGGTCGAGCGATCGCGTCGTCGTCGTGTCGGGCGTAGATTCCCCGGAACTCTGCCGCGGCGTCGCCGATCTCCTGGAACCCGGCGATCTGGTGCTGCTCAAGGGTTCTCGCCGGATGGGGCTCGAGCGCGTGCTGGGGCTGCTCGAGGGCCGGCCGGGCAAGGCGGCGGGGCTGCACGCGACGGTGACCGGCGCGGGGGCGTCGGTCGGGAGTGTGCACACCTGACCCGGCGCCCGCGGCGACGCACCGGCTTCCTCTGCGCCGCTTCACGAACGGCCGAACCCTCCACACGATGCTCTATGTTCTCTACGACATCCTCCGCCCGCACCTGATCGACTGGAAGATCGACTGGGTCTTCATGATCCTCGACCAGCTCGTCTTCCGCGCGCTCGCCGGCGCGGCGCTGTCGTTCTTCATGGTCGTCGTCGCGGGACGTCCCGTGATCGCGTGGCTGCGCCGGAAGAAGATCGGCGACACCGGACGCACCGACTCCGAGGCGCTGCGCGTCAGCGCCCAGGGCAAGGCCAGCACGCCGACGATGGGCGGCGTGCTCATCTGCGGCTCGATCATCGTGTGCACGGGGCTGCTCGCCGACGTCCGGAACTTCTACGTGCTGCTGGGCCTGGTCGTCCTGGTCTGGCTGGCGGTCCTGGGCGGCATCGACGACTGGCTCAAGCTCACGCAGGCCTCCCGCCCCGGCGGCTCGCGCCAGGGTCTGCACGCCTGGGAGAAGCTCGTCTTCCAGCTCGGGCTCGGGCTGCTGGTGGGGTGGTTCCTCTTCAAGCACGCCGACAATGCCGAGATCGCCAAGGACATCGGGCACGTGCTGAACCTGCCGTTCCAGAAGACCTGGGTCGAGAGCCCGCGCGGGGTCTTCCGCATCAACGAGTCGCTGCTGTACCTCTCGGCGGGCGTGTACATCGTCTGGTCGATGCTGCTGGTCGCGGGGATGAGCAACGCCGCGAACATCTCCGACGGGATGGACGGGCTGGCGACCGGGTGCACCGCGATCATCACCGCGGGGCTGGTCGTGCTGGTCTACATCGCCGGGCGCGAGAGCGAGGCGCAGGAACTGCTGCTGCCCTTCATCCAGGACGCGGGCGAACTGACCGTGTTCGCCGCGGCGATCACCGGCGCGTGCCTGGGCTTCCTGTGGTGGAACTGCTCGCCGGCGGCGGTGTTCATGGGCGACACCGGCTCGCTCGCCCTCGGCGGCGCGCTGGCGTACCTGGCGCTGGTCGTGCGTCAGGAAGTGCTCCTGCTGTTCATGTGCGGCGTCTTCCTGATGGAGATCGGGTCGGTCGTGCTGCAGGTCGGCTACTTCAAGTACTCGCGCAGGCGCACGGGCACAGGCCAGCGCCTCTTCCGCGTCGCGCCGATCCACCACCACTTCCACATGCTCGGCTGGACGGAGCAGCAGGTCGTCACGCGCTTCTGGATCATCACGAGCATCCTCGTCGTGCTCGCGCTGGCCTCGATCAAGGTCCGGTGATCCGCTCCGCCGATCCCCCCCCCACTTCCTTTCCCCACTCCCATCACGCGGCGTCCAGCTCTCCAGGAAGGAGCACTGTCGCGCGGTCCATGGCGGCTCAGCGGGATCGGCGCGGAGCAACGGCAGTTTGTCAGGGCGCGCT
>CALMQD010000140.1 GCA_937871415.1 uncultured Phycisphaerales bacterium
TCAGTTGTTCCAGCAGTTGCTGGTTATCGGGCGATAGGCCGGCGCGCGCGGCGGCGCGTGACGGGCCTTGCGCGGGGCGCGACTCGCCGGCGGACTGGAGGCGCCCGTCGCCTCAAGACCCAGTCGAGTTACACCGATGCAGGTTGAGCACGCGCGCACCCCATGCTCGGGGTGCGAGGCGGCGCAACCGGAGTCACGCGTTGGGCTCTTCGCCGCTGTTTGTCGCCGTGGGCGTCGTGCTGGTGGTGATCGGCGCGCTGGTCGCGGCGCGTCTGACGCGTCTGCACGTGCGGCTCGGGCTGGCGGGGGTCGGGCTCGACCCGGGCGCCGGTCTGAAGCGCCACCGCGCGAAGATGATCGAGGCGGTGTGCCTGCTGGCGGGGGACCGGCTGAAGACCGAGCCGCCGTTTTCCCGGGAAACCTGGGGAGAGATCGGGCTGCTGCGGACGGCGTGGCAGCTGCGTCGCGCCGACGCCGAACCGGGGGTTGCGCACGCGGCGCTCGAACTCGAGGCCGAGGCGATCGTGCAGGACCGGCGCGTGGTGAGGCGTCTGGCGATGCTCGCCGGGGCGGTCTTCCCGTTTGTCGCCGTCGGAGCGCTCTCGGGGAGGCTGGTGGAGAGCGCGGCGGCGGTGGGGTGGCGCGTGGACGTGACCGGGGCGGCGGGGGCGGCGGCGGTGCTGGGCCTGGCCGCGGGTTATCTGACGCTTTACACGTGGTTCGCGATCCTGACGACGGGTGCATCGCGGCGGCACGATGTCCAGACGTTCGTGGATGCGGACATCCTGGGTCGCGGGCTGGAACTCATCCGTGAAGGGGTGGGGGCGCAGGCGATCCGGGAGCGGCTGTCGGCGTACCTGGCGCAGCCGTGCGCGACGGCGCCGGAAGTCGGGGTCGATCGGCTGGCGGCCTGAACCCGGGCTGGGCTTTGGACGATCAGAGGAGGTCTACGTACCCGCGTTCAGGACGGGCGCGGTCGCGTCGCATGGAAGGAAGGCGCCATGGCCGACAAGGAAAAGGAAAAGCCCAAGTCTGACGCGAAGCCCGAGGAGGGCGCGGAGGGGGGCGAGTCGAAAAAGAAGGGCCTGCCGATCAAGACGATTGCGATCGTCGTGGTCGCGATGGCGCTGGAGGCCGGCGCGCTGGTCTTCGTGCTGGGCCTGGGCGGGCCGAAGGAGTCCAAGGCCGAGGAAGCCCACGAACTCGTGCACGATGATTCGAACGAGATCGAGGAGATTCCCATCCTCGAAGACGAGATGTACCAGAACATGCAGACGGGCCAGGTCTGGGTCTGGGGGCTCTCGGTCTACGCGCAGGTGAAGAAGAAAAACGTGGAGTTCGTGCAGGGCGTGCTCGAGCAGCGGAGTGCGGAGATCCGCGAGGGCATGAGCCAGATCGTCGGCCGGGCGCAGCACGCGCAGTTGAAGGAGCCGGACCGCCAGACGCTCAACCGGCAGTTCACGGCGCTGCTCGAGAAGATCGTCAAGCCCGACGAGGACGGCAAGCCGCGGATCGAGCGCCTGCTGATCCCCAAGTGCACGGGGTATCCGGCGGACTTCTGAGTTTGGGTGGTGTGGATTCCGTAGCCGCCGGTCCGGGCGCAGAAACTGCGCGGTGGAGGGCGGTCGCGCAGGGGCGGCCGGGAGGTCGCGCGAAAGTTGCGTGCCCGGCCCCGCGCGGGCCGATGGTCGGGATCGCGAAGCGGGTGGCTGCGCGGCTCCGGAGACCGGCGGGAAGTCGGTGCGCTCCGGGGCGTAGTGGAGGGCCGAGGGGACATAGCGGCAGGAGGCCGAAGCGCTCATGGACGAGCCCACGACTCCATCAACCAATCCGACGCCGACGCCCGGCGGGGCGCCGGGCTCGCCTGCGCCCGGGAGCGCGGAGGCACTCGCGGCCGAGGCGCTGAAGGCGGCTCAGGCGGCGGTGTCGAACCTGAGCGGGAGCGGACCGAATGTCGGCGCGCCGGCTCCGGCGAGCGCCACGGCCGCCCAGGCCAAGAGCGACGAGGCGGACGCGGCGATGGCGGCGGCCATGGCGGCGATCCAGCAGGCCAAGAGTTCGAACGCGATCGGGGCTGTCGGGCCGGGGGCCACGGGCGCGACGCCTTCGCCGCTGAACATGCCG
>CALMQD010000141.1 GCA_937871415.1 uncultured Phycisphaerales bacterium
TCGTCGGGCATCTCGACGAATCCGAAGCCGCGCGAACGTCCGGTCATGCGGTCGATGACGACGGACGCCGACTGGACCTCGCCGTGCGCCGAGAAGGCTTCGCGCAGGTCGTTGTCGGTGGTGCTGAACGGGAGATTGCCTACGAAGATTCTCATACCGAAACCGTCCTTCGAACGCCCGAGCAGGGAACAGGTGGAACCGGGAACGATCGTCTCACTCGGGCAGGGCGGCAATCGGTCCTTGAGCGTCGCGGCCCGGCCGGCGCCGGGGCGTGCGCGTCGCTCGACGGGTCGAAGTGTAGCGGCTCCTGGCTTTCGGCAACACCTCGCCACCCGGAAATGGCGGCCTCCGAACACCCCGCTTTCGCCGCTAGGGGCGCGTCGGTGCGGATGCCGGGTCGGCCTCCACCAGGCGACCGGTGCGCCCGGCCGGCGTCCGCTTGGCGGGGGGTTGGACGACACGGGCCGAGCCGGACCGGACGACGCCGGGGCCGTGGAGTCGAGCCGCGGTCGAAGCGGCGAGCGGGTCGGGCGTTCTCGCCGGCGCCCCGGCGCGCGACGGCGAACTGGTTGGGGACTTTGTCGCACCGCCCGCGAGCACCGGATGATTCCCGGCCTTGGGCGCGGGCTCCACGGTGAAATCGGCGGTGACGCACGCGCCCGAGACATCGCAGCCCATATCGCGGAGCCACTGCGTGGTCTCGGCGTTGCAGTTGTGGCCGAGCCCGTAGTTGGATGAGTCCTTGACGAACGTGAAGCGGCGCTTCGAGTTCACGACGCGCGAGGCGGCGGCGCCCGCGGCGAAGCGCTGCTCGAGGCGTGCATAGACCGCTTCGCGCCGGGCGCGCTCGACCTGGATCGGGTAGCACCGGTCGATGCGGTAGTACGTCTCGTCGACCATGAACGCGTCGCAGATAGACCGCTCGCTCAGGGCGTCGGGCCTGAACTCGCGCCGGCCCAGCGTGCCGGCGTTGGGGATGAGCAGGGCGGCGGGGCCGTTGAGCGCGCCGTCGTGGTCCTTGGCCGCGTAGTCGTAACTCGAGAAACAGAACGCGACGACGGTGCCGGAAGCCTCGCGCGGGAAGAGCACGGACGAATGGATGCCGTGGTCGACGAGGTAGACGGGCGCGGGGTCGCGGAGCGCCCCGGCCGCGGGGGGCTGGATGGTGGCGCCGCATCCCTGAAGCACCGAGAGGGTCAACATCGCCAGGAGCACGATCGCGCGGGGGACGGTGGCCATCGGGCCATTATCGGCCGGGCGGCGCCGACCGGTGCGGAAACGACTGTCGCCGAGGATCGGGGTCGCGCCGGGTAGAGGGGGGAACGAAAAACCCCCGGCCGCGGGGCCGGGGGCTGGTGCTTCATCGTGATCAACCGGGGCGGACGCCGCGGGTCAGTTGCAGCCGCCGTTGTAGGCGTCGAGGAAGTCGAAGAGGTCGTTGTTGTCGAGGACACCGTTCTTGTCGAAGTCGCACTTGGGGTCGCCCGCGAAGAACGCGTCGGAGAAGCGGGACATGTCGGAGGCGTCGACGAAGCCGTTCTTGTCGAAGTCCGCCGAGCAGACGGGACGGGCGATCTTGTCGAAGGCGTTGTTGCCCACGGCGGTGCCGACGACGAAGCCCTGATCGGCATCGAACTGGTAGTGGACGCCGAGGTAGATGCGGGACCGTCCGTTCTCGCGGGCCATGTCGGTGAGATTGGTGTAGTGGCGCGGGAGCGGGCCGGTGTAGTGCGGGTCGTCGGTGTAGATGTCGAGCGCGAGGTTGTCGGTGCGGAAGTAGTTGCGGAGGATGGCCGCGTGCGCACCGGCGAACGTGGCGTGGCCGGAGATGTACGCGGGGAAGGGCGGGGTCCACGGAGCGAGCGGCTCCCAGGTGGGGTCGGCATCGGTCGCGGGGTTGTTGTCGGTGTCGGCCTGGCGGATGGCGGTGATCGGGCGCCACAGGTCGCACCAGGTCAGGTACTTGGCGTCCCAGCCGGCGATGCAGGCGTCGCCCATCGCGACCGACACGAGGGCGAAGAGGCGGGCCTTCTTGTAGAAGTCGAGGCCGTGATCGACCGCGGCAGTCTGCGTGATCTGCAGGAGCTGTCCCGGGGGCTTGCTCGTGCCGTCGACGTCGTTGGCCCAGAACCAGGCGATGTCCGTCTGGTCCTGAGTGCGCGTTGCACTGTTCCGCGCGCCGATCGCCTTCACGTCGTTGAGCTGATCGGCGTAGTACTGCGACTCGAGCAGACGGACCCAGGACTTGAAGCCGCCGGGCGCCGTCGGGCGGAACTGGCTGCCCTTGGTCATCGCCCACGGCTTGACCTTGCCCCAGTTGGGCGTGGCGGGCGAGTTGAAGATGTCGAGTTCGGTCAGAACATACCGCCCCGGGCCGTTCTGCTGCGGGTAGGGCGTCACGTCGTCCGAGCCGTCGCCCTGGCGCGCGGCGATGACGGCGTCGGCCACCTGGCGACCGAGCTTGATGCCGCGGGCGCGGGCCATGCTCGGCGGGATATTCGACATCGTGTTGGCGTACGCCTGGTCGAACAGGGCCTGCTGCGTCGGGTACGCATGGATGAGCATGCGGTGAGCCGCGGCGGCGATGGCGGCGCGCGCCGAGGTCGGCTGCGTCACCGGGATCTTCGTCACGATCGGCTCGTAGTCGCCGTAGACGCTGTTGGCGGCGTCGAACATGGCGACGTACAGGTGCGTGCACCAGCGCGACGCGGGGCAGGGCGGCCCGCCGTTGACGCGCACGGCTTCGAGGTATGTCTGGTTCCAGTCGGTGACGACGTCGGCCTGCACCGATGTCGCGGCGCCGGCAACGCAGACCGCTGCCGCCGCGAGGGCGTTACGAAGACGGAACATGGGATGGGGCCTTTCTCTTTGGCTCGGACACACGAGGCGGACAGAACCACGCCGGAGCGCACAATCTTGATGCGGTTCCGGCGCACGCGGTACGCCGCCAGTATGCCGGTTTTGCACGCACGGTGCAAGGGTGAGGTGACCCGCTCGGCGCATCTTTCGTGCCGAACCGATGGAAATCTGGGCAAATTCGGCGTTCGGCGGGCTCTTTCAGGGTTCCTCGACCGAACCCGGTCCGTACCGGTGAGGCCGAGGGAACAGGAAAAAGCCCCGCCGTCGGCGGGGCCTGGTTTGGACGAATTCCCCGAGTGGATCGCCGGG
>CALMQD010000142.1 GCA_937871415.1 uncultured Phycisphaerales bacterium
GGGGGGGCGGGGGGGGGGGGGGGGGGGGGGGGGGGGGGGGGGGGGCGGGGGGGGCGTCGCCGATGATGATGTTCGGCTCGCTGCTGCAGACTTCGGTGGACACGAGCGCGGGATACAAGCCCAAGGAGTCTGCTGCCGGTGTAACGACAACCATCGGTCAGCGCGGAGTGATGTTCACGCTCTTCAGTCCGCCGGCGGGGCCGCCAGTCGAGGTCGAGCCGATGCCGGACCGCCGTGCGCCGGCGGGGGATCGGGTGCGGAGCGCGATGGTGGCGTCGCTCACGCTTGGCGCCGAGGCGGCGGAGAACCGGCTCAAGATCGTCGAGGGCGCGCTCTCGCCGGAATCGGACCTGCGCGACGACATCGACATCGTGCGCCGGGTGGCGCACGCCGAGCCGGGCAAGAGCGAGGAGGTCGTGAAACTCATCGAGCCCGAGGCGCGGCAGGCGTTCGAGTCCCGGCACGGCAAGATCGGGCGGGTTTTCCTGGCGCGGGCGGATCTTCGGGACCCGGTCGTGCGGTCGATGTCGGAAGACGGCTCGCTGCTGTTCGTGTTCTTCGTGCTGCTGATCGTGTACTTCTGCGGCCTGCTGCTGACGGGCCTGGTGGTGTGGATCGTGCTGCTGGTGCAGGCGTTCTCGGGTCAGTTCGTGAGACAGATGCCGCGATCGATCGAGCGCGGCGAGCGCCTGGGCAAGCACCAGATCCTGTTCGTGGAGACGATCGCGGCGTTCTTTGCGGCGTTCCTGGGGGTGCGGGTGCTGAGTTTCGCGCTGGACCGAGCGAAGGTCTCGCCGGATGTTCACGAGACGGTGGTGCTGGTGGCGCAGTGGCTGGTGGCGCTGACGATCCTGTGGCCGGTGGCGCGGGGGATGCCGGTGCGCGAGTGGCGGAGGTACGTGGGGCTGTGGGCGCCGCGCGGACTGGCGCGGGAGATCGGGGCGGGGCTGTGCGGGTACGCGGCGTGGATGCTCGTGTACTTCGTGATCGCGATGCTGGTGCTGATGGTGTACTACGTCGTGCGGCAGAACCAGCCGCCGCAGTCGAGCCGCATCACCGAGGTGCTGGGCTCGAACAACCCGCTGGTGCTGGTGCTGGTCTTCACGCTGGCGACGCTGTGGGCGCCGCTGGTGGAAGAAACGATCTTCCGCGGGACTCTGTACCGGTATTGGCGCGTGCGGGTGGGGCTGGGCGCGGCGGCGGTGGGCTCGGCGGCGCTGTTCGCGATGGCGCACGGCTACGCGCCCGTGCAGTTGGTGCTGGTGGGGATGCTCGGTCTGGGCTTTGCGCTCATCCGCGAGTGGCGCGGTTCGATCGTGCCGACGATGGTTGCGCACGGCGTGCACAACTTCGTCGTGACGACGGCGATGCTGGTGATCCTGGGTTTGTCGGGCTGAGCGCGGGCGCGGCGAGGTGTGCCTACTTCTGCTTGGGCTGCGGGTTGCCCTGCCGGTCGTGGGTCCAGCCGTGGTCGATGTTCAGGAGCGCCCAATCGGGGATGCCGTTGGGGAACTTGCGGAAGGTGTCGGGGGCGATGCGCAGGTAATCGACGCTCCCGTCGGAGTAGACACGGAAGAGCATGTCGGCGTTGGCGGCGACGCCGACGACGTGTGCGTCGAGGCCGCGGCGGGATTCGGGCCAGTTGTCCTTGGGGGTGGCGCGGGTAACGGCTGCCATGATGGCGCCGGCGGCGAGGAGTCCGGCGATCAGGAGGGTGGCGGGGCGTGCGAGGGGGTAGCGGGTGGCGGG
>CALMQD010000143.1 GCA_937871415.1 uncultured Phycisphaerales bacterium
GGGCAACACGAACATCACCGGCCAGGCGGGCACGAACTCCTGGTGGGTCAACGGGCGCGCCGGCACGATCAAGGTCGGCTCGACCAACGTCTACTTCAGCGCGTCCTTCGCCGGCGCCGTCGACAGCTTCCAGACCACGGTCGCCGACATGCGGGGCGACCTCGCCGCGCCGAGGTTCAACAGCGTCTCCATCGCCAAAACCATCAACACCGGGCGCATCCTCGCCGGCGCCAACCTCGGGCGCGACGGGCGACTCGGCGGTGCCGGCCTCAACGCCGACTCCTTCTCCTTCGGTCAGCTCCTTTCCCTCTACGTCGGCAACAAGATCCTCCGCGGCATCATCGGCGTCGGGCTCGACCCGGTGAACGGCGTCTTCGACGACGGCGACGACTTCATCCGCGGCGGCGCCGGCTCCAAGCTCGGCCCCGTCACCGTCGTCTCCGCCACCACCCCGACGACCCGCTTCCTCGCCGGCAAGTACACCGGCGCCGTCTCGATCAACGGCGCCGCGATCAACCCCAAGAACGATCGTCGCTTCGTGCTGACCGAGAGCGTCGCGCCCACGGCCGTCGTCGTCGGCTCCATCCCGACCACCGGCCCCGCGACCATCAGCATCAAGTTCACCGACAACGGCCTCCTGAACATCGCGACCATCGGCAACATGGACGTGAAGATCACCGGGCCCGCCGGCTTCGAGTCGTTCCTCACGCTTTCAACGGCCCTTCCCCCCGAGAACTCGAACACGTACACGGCGACGTTCAACGTCGCCGCGCCCGGCGGCGCGTGGGACCCCGCCGACGCCGGCATGTACCAGATCGTCCTGCTCGACAACGCCGTGCGCGACATGGTCGGCAACTTCGTGCCCGGCGGTACGCTGGGCACGTTCACGATCTCGTTCGTCTGAGCGGACGCGATGTTCGGCAAGCACGCGCGCGAGCGCCCGTGCGCCTCCGGCACGCGTCAGACCTTCCGGTCCAGCAGCCGGTACGACACCGCCTCGGCCACGTGCGCGGCCTCGATCGCTTCCGACCCGTCCAGGTCCGCGATCGTCCGCGCCACGCGCCGGATCTTGTCGTACGCCCGGGCCGACAGGCCCAGTTCGCCCATCGCCTGCGCGAGCATCTGGTGCGCATCGGTGGAGAACGGCGCGAGCTGGTCGAGCATCTTCCCCGTGAGGCGCGCGTTGGGCAGACCACCCGAGACCCGTCGTGCGATCTGCCTGGCGCGGGCCTTGCTCACCATGTCCCGCATCTGCGCGCTGCTCGTCCCTTTGGGTGCGCCGGACAACTGCCTGAACGGCACCGCCGGCGCTTCGACATGGATATCGATGCGGTCGATCAGCGGCCCGCTGATCTTCGCCAGGTACCGGTCCATCGCCCGACGCCCGACCTCGTCCGCCGGCATGTCTCCCTTGGGCGTTGGATTCATCGCCGCCACCAGCATGAAGTTCGCCGGGAACTTCACCGCCGAGTGCGAGCGCGCGATCGTCACGCTCCGCTCCTCCAGCGGCTGGCGCAGCGTTTCGAGCACGTCCCGCGGAAACTCGGGCAACTCATCCAGGAACAGCACGCCGTGGTGCGCGAGCGAGATCTCGCCCGGGCGCGGCACCGCGCCGCCGCCGACAATCGCCGGGCCCGATGCCGTGTGGTGCGGCGACCGCACGGGGCGCGTGGTCACCAGCCCGCGCTGCTGATCGCCGCTGGGCATCGCCCCGGCCGCGGAATAGATGCGCGTGACCTCCAGCGCCTCGTCGGGCGTGAGCGCGGGCAGGATTCCGGCCAGGGCCCGGGCCATCATCGTCTTGCCCGTGCCCGCCGGGCCGAGCATGATGATGTTGTGCCCGCCCGCCGCGGCCACCACCAGCGCACGCTTCACCGCCTCCTGCCCGCGCACGTCGGCGAAGTCGATCGGCGCCTCGGCCGTGCGCAAGAGTCCGACCACGTCCACCGGCGCGTGCGGCTGCGCTTCCAAATGCCCTGTCAGCAACCCCACCACCTCGGCGAGCGTCGAGACCCCGATCGCCTCGATCCCCACGACCACCGCCGCCTCCGCGGCGTTCTCTTTCGGCACCACCACGCCCCGCGCGCCTCGCGCCTTGGCCATCGCCGCCATCGCGATCACGCCCTTCACCGGGCGCAACCGCCCGTCGAGCGCAAGTTCACCGGCAAAGACCAGGTCGCGCACGTCGAGCCCCTCATCACGGAGCCCGGACCCAGCGCCCGATCCGTTCGGACCGCTCCGATCGGCGCCGTTGGTCGGGCCCGCACCGGCACCCTTGGCTGCGTGCCCCGGGCTCGCCGTCGCCGCGGGCGACATCGCCCGTTCCAGGTCTTTTCGCACCCGCACCGGGCTCAGGACGCCCTGCGCCAGCAGCAGCCCCACCGCGATCGGCAGGTCGTAGAGCGGCCCTTCCTTCTTCACTTCGGCCGGTGCCAGGTTGATCAGCACACGCCCTCCGGGGAACGTGAACCCCGAGTTCGCCAGCGCGCTCTTCACACGCTCGATGGACTCCTTCACCGCCAGGTCCGGCAACCCCACGACCATCGACTTGGTCTCGCTGTTGCGGATGTCGCAGTCGATCTCGACCTCGACCGGCAGCGCGTCGATCCCGTGGAGCACATACGATTGCACGCGGGCAAGCATGAGTTGAGTGTAACAAGCGAGGGCCTGCCGCTGAACACCCTGCCGGTCGAACCATTCTTTTCCAGTGCCGATGCCGCCTGCCGCCGGGCCGCGCGGACTTTCGCCGCCGATCGTTCCGCCCCGCTCCCGCTCGCCGTCCGCGCCGGGCTTCTCCGCTCCATCGCCGATGCGCTCGAAGCCCGGCGTGAAGCCGTCATCGCCCAGGCCGCCGCCGAGACCGCCCTCACGCCCGATGAACTCGCCCCCGAGTTCCGGCGCATGGTCGAGACGTTTCGGCTCTTCGCGGGCCTTGTCGCCGAGGGCTCGTGGGTCCGGGCCTCGGTTGACACACCCGTCGGCAAAGGTGCGCCGGCCGCGATCGGTCCCAACCACGACGTCCGCTCCATGCTCCTGCCCCTGGGCCCCGTTGCGGTCTTCGGCGCGAGCAACTTCCCGCTCGCCTACGGCGTCTGCGGCGGAGACACCGCCTCCGCGCTCGCCGCCGGATGCACGGTCATCGTGAAGGAGCACCCGGCTCACCCGGGCACGGGCCGACTGCTTGCCGAGATCGCCCACGACGCGATCCGAGCTCTGACCACGCAAAGGCACGCGTCGCCGCCCGACACCGAGCCGCCGCTCTGGCTCGCCTATCTGTTCAATGAGAACGAGCGCGACCTCGCGCCGGCGCAAGCGCTGGTGACCCACCCCGAGATCGCCGCCGTCGGCTTCACCGGCTCCATCCCCGGCGGTCTTGCGGTCTCGCGCCTCGCGGCCCAGCGCCCAAGACCCATCCCCGTCTTCGCCGAGATGGGCAGCAACAACATGGTCGCCGTGACGCGCTCCGCGCTGCACGCCCGCGGCGTGGCGATCGCCCACGAACTCGCCGACTCGATCCTCGCCCGCTTCGGCCAGCAGTGCACCTGCATCGGGCTGGTGCTGCTCGACGCCGCGGCGGACAGTGCCGCACGCAGTGCCTTCACGACAGCGCTGCGCGATCGTCTCGCCGGCGCTCCGCCGCGAGACATGCTCTCAGCCAAAGTGCGGGACACGTACGTTCGGCGGCTGGAGGAAGCCGCGCGCGCAGCGAGGAACCAGCAGGAAGAAGCCGGAACGCCGCCGGCGGTTTCGACCGACCGTCGCGCCGCGGCTCGGCTGATCGAGATCGAACCCTTCGGGCCCGATCGGCTCTTCGACCCGCGCCTGCGCGAGGAGATCTTCGGCCCTGCCTGCGTTCTCGCCTCCGCCGACCTCGCCGACGCGGCGTTCATCGACCGACTGCTGAATCCCGCGGGTCACCCGGGTGATTCGAGTGAAACGCGAGTGTCCACCGGCGACAGTTGGGGGCGCGGCGCACTCGTCGCCAGCATCTATCTTGAGTCTCCGCCCGCGCCGCACGAACTCCGCCTCGCGGAGCGGGTCGGCCGCTCGGTCGGACGCCTCGCGTTCAACTCCGTGACCACCGGCGTCCGCGTTTGCCGGTCGATGGTCCATTCGGGTCCGTACCCGGCGTGCTCGCGTCCCGAATCCACAGCGGTCGGGCACCTGGCGATCGAACGCTGGTGCCGCCCAGTCTGTTTCCAGAACGCGCCTCCCGAACTGCTCCCGCTCCAACTGCGGGACGACAACCCGCTCGCGATCTCGCGCACCATCAACGGCCGTTTCTCGCCCGCCCGCCAATCCGAGCCCGGAGTCGGAGCATGACGGCGGATCGGCGCCGATCGTGGAGGATGCCGATCGCGCGGGCCGCGCTCTGTTCGGCGCTCGCGTGGCTCGCGTGCGCGTCAGCGGTTGGCGCGGAGGAGCCGTCCGGCCAACCAGGAAGCGCGCCGACCCCGGCGCCCGTCACGGCCCACTCCCCGGCGTCCAATGCCCCGGTGCCGCTGCGCACGGTCGGCGATCGCCACGAGCCCGGCGCCGTCGGGCGCTATATCCAGGTCACCGGCAACGTCGGACCCTTCGGTTTCCCGCCCGACTTCGTGAAGCTCGGCGGGTGGCGAGCCTGGGGCAAACGCGTCGCCGATGAACTCCGCGAAGACCAGATGTACAAGGTCTTCCTCTGGCTGCCCGAGGGCAACACCTCGCCCCTGGGCTGGCGATTGCTCCAGACACCCCGCGGCGGCGAGATCTACGACAAATCGCGCCCGCTCCCGTCCGGCCTCAAACTCATCTTCGACGCCGGCCTCTACCGCCATCGTTCCAGCAACGACGAGTTCGAACGCGCCGTCGCCGACAATCAAGCCAAGACCGATGCGCTGCTCACCATCCGCGCCGCGGTCGACGACGTCGCCCGCACACTCCAGATTCCCGGCGGCAAGGGCGAGGTCTGGGTCTACTTCGGCAATCTCTTCGATGCCGGCGACCGTCCCGAGCACATCCCGCTCGCCAAGCGCCAGCCGGCGGTGCGCGCGGCACGGGTCAAGCGCCTGCTCGCGCCGTACAAGGCCGGCAAGGTCGACGGCATCGCGATCGACGCGACCAGCGGGGCCGCGCCCGACTCGGTCGAGTGGGAGGTCGCCCGCCAGATCCTGCTCGATTTCCCGCTCGTGGGCTGCGAACTCTGGCCGGTGAAGGGACCGAGCGCGCAGTGGGGCAAGGATCCGCGCGTCACGGGCTTTGCCCGCGGCGACTGGTGGTACCGGCGCGACGATCCGACGATGGTCCCGAACTTTTTCCCACGCGAAGAGGTCGCCGGACACCTCGGCGTGCTCTGTGTCGCCAAGCCCGACAACGCCGCCGGCACGCACGGCACCATCGAGAACGTCTCGCGCGACGAGGCGCTGCGCTTCATCCGCGACGCCGCGAGCGAGGGCTACGACGTTTACTCCAACCAGCGCTTCACGCGCTTCGAACTGCTCAGCGCGGGCGTGATCGCCGCGCCGCGTTCGCCGGCGCTGCGCCCGTCGCCGCCCCCGCCCACGCCCCCCCCGGGCCCGCCC
>CALMQD010000144.1 GCA_937871415.1 uncultured Phycisphaerales bacterium
TGAAGGGTGGGTTGAAGGGGGGGTTGAAGGGCGCGGCGGGGTCGTGCTCGCGCAGGAAGAAGTTCAGCAGGCCCAGGGCCGCGGTCACGGAGCGCTGGCGGATGTCGTCGCGTTGGCCGGGGATGAAGAAGCGCACGGCGATGGATCCGGGCGAGTGCGGGGAATGGGATGGAGCGTTGGGCGCGTCGTTGGGTGGATTGAGCGGCTTAAAGGCGAGGGCGATCCAGACCGTGCCGACGGGCTTGTCGGGTGTGCCGCCGTCGGGTCCGGCGATGCCGGTGACGGAGAGGGCGAGGTCCGCGTCGCAGGCGGCCAGGCCGCCGCGGGCCATTTCGTGGGCGGTCTCGGCGCTGACGGCGCCGTGGGCGGTGAGGGTGGCGGGCGAGACGCCGGCGAGTTTGGTTTTGAGGTCGTTGGAGTAGGTGAGCAGGCCGCCGCGGAAGACGGCGGAAGCGCCGGCGACGGCGGTGACGGCCTCGCCGAGCATGCCGCCGGTGCAGGACTCGACGCAGGCAAGGGTTCTGTCGCCGGCCTTGAGGCGTTGGACGGCGGAAGCGGCGAGTGAGGCGTCACCCTCGGCGAAGATGAAGCGGCCCATCGCGGCGTGGATGAGGTCGGCGGTGTCGCTGAGCGCCTTCTCGGCGGTCTGGGGCGCGGCGATGCCGGAGAAGCAGAGTCGCCAGGTGAGCACGCCGCCGGAGGCGGTGATGCCGACGAGGGGGTTGCGCGAGCGGTCCATGAGTCCGGGGATCATGGAGGCGGCGTCGGCCTCGCTGAGCCCGAAGAGGTGGAGGAGGCGCGTGCGCACGATGCGACCCGGGGGGAGGCGGATGGAAGGCGCGATGAAGGCGTCGAACATCGGACGCCACTCGTTCGGCGGGCCGGGGAGGCAGAAGACCTCGCTTGATTCGTGCGGAGCCCCGGGCGTATGCAGGGTTGCGTGCAGCCCGGGCGCGGTGCCGTTGGGGTTGGGCAGGCAGCGGGCCGAGCGCGGGCGCAGGGCCTGGAGTCGTTGGGCGGGGGTCATCGCGCGGGCGCGGGACTTGAGGCGGGCGTCGAGCGCTGCGAGGGCGTCGGGGTCTATTTCGAGCGGCTCGCCGAGCACGCGTGCGAGGGCGTCGCGCGTGAGGTCGTCCTGCGTCGGGCCCAGGCCTCCGGTGGTGATGACCAGGGGCGCGGCGCGGGAGAGGCGCTCGATGGCGGCGGCCGTCCGGTCGAGGCTGTCGGGGATCGTGACGTGTTCGATGGTTTCGACGCCGCGGTCCATGAGCCGCTGCGAGAGGTCGCGCGAGTTGGTGTCGAGGGCCTGGCCGCGGACGAGCTCATCGCCGATGGAGAGGATGCAGGCTTGCATGAAGCGAAATTTCCAAATGGTCAAATGGCCAAATGGTCAAATGGAAGGCGACGAGGGGAAAGGCTTGAGATGAAGAGAGCGAAGAGGAGAGATGAGCGCGGGCGAAGACGTGGAGAGAAGACGGCGGGTGAGTCGGAAGGGACTAGCAGTCGCCGAGGAAGCCGAGGGCGGGGTTGCCGATGTAGTGGACGGCGAGGGTGTTGGTCGCGCCCTTTTTGCCGAGGGGCTTTCCGGCGAGGAGGACGATGGGGTCTCCGGCGCGGACCCAGCCCAGGGCGAGGAGGTCTTTTTCGACGGCGAGGTTCCAGTCGGCGAGTTTGCCGGAGGTGGGCACGGGCATGAGGCGGGCGGTGACGCCGCGGAGGAGGGACATGCGGCGCAGTTGGCGCAGATCGTTGGAGTAGGCGACGATGGGGACGCGCAGGCCGGTTTGGGAGAGGTAGCGCGCGGTGCCGCCTTCCTGGGACCAGCAAGCGACGAGCCGGGCGCCGATGTCGTGGGCGACGTGCCAGGCGCCGTGAGCGAGCGCGGCGGTGCGGTAGCGCGAGGCCATGAGGCGTGAGGAGGGGGTCGGGGCGGTCTGGTGCTCGGCGGCGAAGGCCTCGGCGGCGGCGATGGCGCGGCGCATGGTCTCGACGACCAGGGGCGGGTGCCTGCCGGTGGCGGTCTCGGCGCTGAGCATGACGGCGTCGGCGCCGTCGATGACGGCCTGGGCGATGTCGCTGACCTCGGCGCGGGTGGGCGTGGCGTTCTGCACCATGGTCTCGAGCATCTGCGTCGCGACGATGCACGGCTTGCCCCACTCGTCGCACTTGGCGATGAGGCGTTTCTGGATGACGGGGACCTGGGCGAGGTCCATCTCGACGCCCAGGTCGCCGCGGGCGACCATGACGCCGTCGGCGGCCTCGATGATGGCGTCGAGTTCGGCGAGGGCCTCGGGTTTCTCGATCTTGGCGATGACGGGGATGAACGAGCCGCGGCTGCTGTCGCTCTCGTCCTGGGCGTGGGGTTCGTGGGCGGCGCAGACGCTGGCGAGCGCGCGCTTGAGGTCGCGGACCTCGGCGGCGCGGCGGACGAAGCTCATGGCGAGCAGGTCGAGGCCGTGGGCGACGCTCCACTCGACGCACTCCCAGTCGCGATCGCTGAGGGCGGGGGCGGAGACCTTGCTGTCGGGGAGGTTGATGCCCTTGCGGCTGGTGACCGGGCCGCCGACGAGGACGCGGGCGCGGAGGACGTTGGGCGTGTCGCCTTGTCCGTCGGGGCCGTCTTCGCGGGCGACGGCGAGGCAGCGGACGGCGCCGTCGTTGATGAGGACGCGCTGGCCGGGCTCGACTTCACGGGCGAGGAGCGCGTAGTCGCTGGGGAGCGCATCGGTCTCGCCGGGGCGGGCCCAGCGGGCCTGGTCGGCGGGCGCGCAGACGAAGACCACGTCGCGTCCGGGCTGAAGGACGACGGGCTCGGTGTCGAGTTTGCCGACGCGGATCTTGGGGCCCTGGAGGTCTCCCAGGACGCCGACGGGCTGCGCGAGAGACTTGGAAACGTCGCGGATGATCCGGAGGCGGCGGGCGTGGTCTTCGAGCGAGCCGTGGGAGAAGTTCAGGCGGAAGACGCTCACGCCGGCCTGGATGAGTTTGCCGATGAGTTCGGGCGAGTCGCTCGCGGGGCCGACGGTCGCGACGATCTTGGTGAGCGTCGGGCGCGGCGCTGCGGGAGCGGCGGCGGGCGCGGGCGTGTCGGCGCTGCGTCTGTTCATGGACGCCGCCCCCGGCGTTCGAGATCGACGACGCGCCGGTAGGCGTCGCGGAAGAACTCGGTGTAGGCGATGAGCGAGCGCTTGCCGTGCTCGGGGTCCTTCCAGGAATCGGTGTCGTTGCGGACCGCGCGGAAGGTTTCCTGCGAGAGCGTGACGGTCTGGGGCTGCGCCGGGGCCTGGGCGGCGCGGGCGGCGAGTTTGCGCCAGTCGTCGAGGACCGCCGGCGCGAGTTTCGAGGTCGAGGCGGCGTCGGCGAGTTGCTTGTCGAGCGCGTCGAAGGTCGTGACCCTGCGTTTCTCGAGTTCCCTGATGGCGTCCTTGGAGAGGTCTGTGGTCAGGTCCGCGGGCCACCAGATGGAGCGCGGGAGGAGTTGGTGCTCGGGCATGGCGTAGAAGAGGCGCTCCATCTCGGCGAGGGTGTCTTTGTTGAACTTGCCGGCGGAAGCGGACGCTCGGGCGCGGTTGAGGGCCTTCCAGGCGGCGCGGCAGTCGTCGCTGGTGTCGATGCCGAAGGCGGCCATGAGGGGCGCGATGGCGGGGCGGTAGCCGCGGGTGGGGACGTCGGCCGCGGATTCGAAGGGGTTGGTCCGGTCGATGAAGTGCTCGCGGTACTTCTGGTACATGACGCGGCGGACGGGCATTCGGCGGAGTTCGTAGACGGCGGGTCCCATTTTGCGGCCGTCCTCTCCGACGGGGTTGGAGGCCGAGAGGGGGTCGCGGGCGCTGGGGAACTGCCAGAGGGCCTGGGCCTCGTCGGTGAGCACGAACTCGACGAAGCGGCGTGCGAGTTCGAAGTCGTTGGCGCCGTTGACGATCGAGACGGGATCGGCGTCGATGTAGGTTGCGCCGCGCGGGTCGACGTAGCCGACGCGTCCGTCGTCGGGCGACTGACCCGGGGCCAGGACGTACTGGCCCTGGCCGCGGCCGTAGAAGTCGATGGCGAGCCCGGCGGCGGCGTCGCCCTGGCTGACGTCGACGGGGGGCTTGGTGGAGGCGCTGGCGAAGAGGCGAGCGTTGCCGGACATTTCGCGGAGGATGCGCCAGCCGCGGTCCCAGTCCTCCTTGTTGAGGATGGAGTCGTAGGTGGTGGTGATGGATCCGGACTGTCGCGCATCGGCGAGGGAGAGCAGGCCGGCGTACCTGGGGTCGCAGAGGTCGGCGAAACTCTCGGGGAAGGGGAGGCCGAGTTCGCGGACGATGGTCCTGTTGTAGACGATGCCGAAGCCGGAGAGGGCGGCGCCGAGCCAGTACTGCTCGGGGTCGTAGAGGTTCTGGATGCCGATCTTGTTCTCGCCGTAGACCTGCTGGAGCCAGTCGGAATCGAAGCCGGCGGGGCGGCCCCAGCGGTACTCGATGGTGCGGGGCTTGCCGTCGGCGCCGCTTCCTTCGCCGGGCGCGGTGAAGACGTGGCGCTCGCGCATCTTCGAGTGCTCGTAGGAGCCGCCGCCGAAGAAGAGGTCGTAGCCGACGGCGCCGGGGGCGGCGAGGCCGTCCGGCCCGATGCGTCCGGCGGAAGCGGCGGCGGTGAACTGGGCGTCGAAGGCCTTGATGATGTCGCTGGTGCCGCCGGGGATGCGCCAGTCGATGGTGACGGGCTCGTTGAACTTGCGCTGGTGCCAGCGGGAGAAGGCGGCGGCGAACTCCTCGCGGATCTGTTCGACGTGGGGGGTGACGATGACGAGCGTGCGGGCCTTGGCGGCGGGGGCTGCGCCGGCGTCGGCGGGCTGGGAGTGGGCGCGGCCGCTGAGACGCTGGACGAGGATCGGCAGGAAGAGGACGAAGACGAAGGCGGCGATGACGAGGACCTTGCTCCGCATGGGCGGAGTGTACGGGGAGGAAGGGGGAGTGGCGGAGTGGCGAAGTGGCGAAGTGGCGGAGTGGCGGAGTGGCGGAGTGGCGAAGTGGCCGAGTGGCGGAGTGGCGAAGTGGCGAAGTGGCGGAGTGGCGAAGTGGCGAAGTGGTGAGGAGGTGGAGTGGCGGAGTGGCGGAGTGGCGGAGTGGCGAAGTGGTGAGGAGGTGGAGTGGCGGAGTGGCGGAGTGGTGGAGTGGTGGAGTGGCGGAGTGGCGGAGTGGTGGAGTGGCGGAGTGGCGGAGTGGCGAAGTGGCGGGGTGGAAGATTGAAGGACGGGATCGGATGCGGGGA
>CALMQD010000145.1 GCA_937871415.1 uncultured Phycisphaerales bacterium
CGTGGCGCTGTACTGCGCAGAGATGGGATACAACATCCGGTGCAACTCGGTGCACCCCGGCGCGATTCTCACGCCGATGTGGGAGCCGCTCCTGGCCGGTTCGCCGGAACAACGGGCCGCGGCCATCGCCTCGTTCGCCGCCGAGGTGCCGCTCGGACGGATGGGCACACCGGAGGAGGTCGCCGGTCTCATCGCATATCTCGCAAGCGACGAATCCGCGTACGTCACCGGGGCGGAGTTCACGATCGACGGCGGCATACTCGCCGGGACGGCCGCAGCACCGAAGCGTGTGTAGCGATCGGGGCTCAGTCGACGATGAACAGGCGGGCGCCGACCTCCGTCGAAGAGCGGTGCGGCTCGGCGTTGTCGGCGACCTGGTAGCTCATCCCGGGCTTGAGCGTGAAGGTGCGGCCATCGGCGAGCTCGGTGTGCAACTCGCCCTGGACGCACAGCACGACGTGCCCCTTCGTGCACCAGTGGTCGGCGCGATATCCCGGCGTGTATTCGACCATCCGGACTCGGATCGGGCCGAACTGCTGCGTGCGCCAGATCGCCAGGCCCTGCTCGCCTCGGTGTTCGGTGGGCGGAACGGCGGACCAGTCGGTCACGCTCCACGGTGCGGCGGGAATAAGCACAGGATGCTCCCGGGACGGGTGAAGTGTGAGACGCGCCGGATTCTAAGCGCTGTCGGGGTTCGGTGTTATGCACGACCCCGCGGCGTTTGGCCGGACGTTGGATCGCACTTTGTATAATCGACCCACGACGAGCCGAACGGAGGATCCTCATGGGCACTCAACGATCCCGTTTACTCCTGCTGCCGCTCCTGCTCACCGCCATGGCGCCGGCGGCCTGCTCCAGCCGAAACGCTGCGACATCCGAGCCCACGGTCAGCGCACGCACCGAAGCGCATCCCGAGTTCGACCTGGGCGCCCACTCGTGGAAGGTCACGGGTACGCCCGATGCGCAGCGCTGGTTCAACCACGGCCAGCGCTGGATGTACGCCTTCAATCACGACGAGGCCGTGCGGGCGTTCACCCGCGCAACGGAACTCGATCCCTCCTGCGCGATGGCCTGGTGGGGCATCGCGCTGTGCAAGGGCCCGCACATCAACAACCCGGCGATGGACGAGGCGTCGTGCCGCGCGGCGTGGTCCGCCCTCGCCAAGGCCCAGGCCTGCGCCGCGTCGTGCACGCCTGTCGAGCGGGCCCTTATCCGGGCGCTCGCGTCGCGGTACGCCGACCCGGCCGCGGGGCCGCTCCCGCTCGACCAGGCATCGCGCGCGCCGTTGGACCGGGCGTACGCGGAGGCGATGGGAGAAGTCCACGAGCAGTTCCCCGAGCACGACGAGGTCGCCGTGCTGTACGCCGAGGCGTTGATGGACCTTCGCCCGTGGGATCTGTGGTCGCTCGATGGACAGCCACGCCCGGAAACCCCGCGGATTCTGGGCCTGCTCGAATCCGTACTCAAGCGCGACCCCAGGCACCCGGGCGCGAACCACTATTACATCCACTCCGTCGAGGCGTCGCCCATGCCCGAGCGGGCGGAGGACGCCGCCGAGCGCCTGCGCACGCTCGCGCCCGATTCCGGCCACCTCGTTCACATGCCGTCACACATCGACGTGCGGCGCGGGCGCTGGAATCTGGCGGCCGAGCAGAACGCGATCGCGATGAAGGTCCACGACGCGTACGAGCGCCGATCGCCCCGGCAGGGGCTCTACCGCGCGTACATGTTCCACAACACGCACTTCAGGGCGTACGCCTGCATGATGGCGGGCCGAAAGGACGATGCGCTCGCCGCGGCGCACCAGATGCTGGAGAGCATCCCCGAGGACTTCTACGCCGGGTATGCGCCGATCGTCGACGCCTACTCCTCGATCGAGGTCGAGTGCATGCTCCGGTTCGGCCAGTGGGACCGCCTGCTCAACCACCCCGAGCCCCGCGCAGACCTGCCGATCACCCGCGCCATGTGGCGGTTCGGTCGTGCCGCAGCGCACGCGGCGAAAGGCGACACCAAGGCCGCACGCGCCGAACAGCAGCGATTCAGGGACTACGCCGCCAAGGTGCCGCCCAACGCCATGATGGCGATCAACCCGGCGGAGAAGGTCCTGCGCATTGCCGACCACATGCTCGAGGGGGAGATCCTGTTCCGCGAGGGGCGCGTGGATGAATCGGTGAAGAGTCTTCGCGCCGCGATCGAGATCGAGGACACCCTCCAGTACATGGAGCCGCCCGACTGGGTTCAGCCTGTGCGGCACACCCTCGGGGCGGTGCTGCTCGACGCCGGGCGGCCCGCGGAGGCTGCGGCGGAGTACCGCGAGGACCTGCGTCGCTGGCCGGAGAACGGGTGGTCGCTCTTCGGGTTGGCCCAGGCACTCCGCGCCACGGGCGATCGGGTGGAAGCGGACAAGGTGGAGGCCCGCGCCAAAGCGGCCTGGAACAAGTCCGACATCCGGCCCGGCCCGAGCTGCCTGTGCGTGCCCGGCAGTGGGGGGAAGTAGCCGCCACCGCTTCCTCCCGAGCCGGATTGTCCGCGGTTCGGGCGCGGCGCTTGCCTGGGGGTGGGTGCGTCGCGCCCGCCCGCATGCAGGGCTTGACAAAGTATCAAACTATGATACTCTAGACGCATGCTGAGCGTCTCGCTCACCAGTCAGGTGCCGCTGCACGACCAGATCGTCTCCGGTCTGCGCGGCCTGATCGCCGCGGGGAAACTCGTCGAGGGCGACGAACTGCCCCCGGTGAGGCAGCTCGCGGCGGACCTGGGCATCAACCTCAACACCGTCGCCCGCGCCTACCGCGAGCTCACCAACGCGGGGTTGTTGGCGTCCGTCCGCGGGCGGGGCACGATCGTGATCGCCACAACCGAGCGTGCCTCCGGTCCGAAAGCCGGGGAGCGACGGCGCGTCGAGTCCGGCATCGCGGCGGCGCTCGCCGACGCGAAACTCTCGGGTCTGTCGCGCAGCGACATTGAATTGATGCTCGCACGTCAGGTCGAGCGTCTATGGACCTCCGTCTGATCCCGCTCCCCCGCGGCCGATGGTGCTGCATCCAGGAGACCAGCCATGTCAGACCCGTTCCTTGCCCTGGGCCGTCTCTTCACGCTCGTGTTCGTTCCGGTGATGCTGTTGTTCCCGTTGCTCTTTGCGCTGCTGGTCCCGAACCGAGCGAGCGATGATGCCGCGCGCCTGAGAGCACGGACAGCGCTCCTGACGCTCGGCCTGTGCACGCTCGTGCTCCTCGGGCTCTTTGCGGGACTGCTCGTGTGCAGCGTTCGGTTCCCATGGGCCGGCAGCCTGGCCGGCTTCTGGTGGGTCTGCTTCTTCCCGCTCTGGTTCGGGCTGGCGATGCCGGCGGTGCTCGCCAAGAACCCCGCCTGGGGACGGGCGCCCGGCTCGTGCGAGGAGAGCACGCGCACGGCGTTGCTGTTGAATCGTGAACGGACCAGCCCGATCGGCCGCGCGATGTGGCTCCTGCCGACGCTCGTTGTGCTCGGCGCCACCGGCGCGATCGCCGCGCGAGGCCTCGCACCCTTTCCGATGCGCATCCACGGCGCCGACGGATCGACTGTCGGAGCCTTCGAACGTACGCGCTGGATCCTGTCGCTCGCGGTCTACGCATCGGTGTTCGGGTTGTCCTTGGCGATACTGCCCCGCAGCGTCCGGCGCACGCTCACCGAGCCCGAGCCCATGGACGTTCGTGGTTCGGAGGAACTCGCGGAGCTCTACAGCGATCAGCGCCGACGGCGCGTGCTGGGACTGTTCTGGGGCGGCGGCGTCGTGCTGCCGGCGTTCATCGGCACGGTCATCTCACTCTCGGTGTGGTTCCCGTACGAGGGCAGCCTCTGGGGCCTGGTCGGTGGTCTGGGCGGCGCCGCGATCGGCATCGCCGGCGCGATCTTCGGCACGCGGATGTCGGTCGAGCGATCACGCATCTCCGAGGCCCGCGCGAAGTTCAACCAGCGGACGCCGTTCGCGGGTCCGGTCTGATGCGGCAACCCTTTGTCGAGGGCAAGACGGTCAAGCGGGCGACGCTCCCGCACCGCCTTAACCCACCGCTCGCAAGTGGCTGCAGTTCTCGTGGGCTTCTCGCCGATATGCCTGCCCGCCCGAGCTTGAGTTGAAGACTCCGGAGGCTGGATGGACCTGCACCGTCGAGAGTTTCTCCGCGTCGCCGGCTCCGGCGCGATCCTCGCGCTCTCGGCCGACCCTTCCAGGGCGTTCAGCGTTCAACCACGCCGCGCAGACGCCGTGCTCGACCCTCCGCTTCCGCCCGCCGAGTTCCGCGGCGTGTGGGTCGCCACGGTCGCCAACATCGACTGGCCCTCGCGCAAGGGTCTCGCTTCGGACGCCCTGCGATCCGAGATGAAGTCCATCCTCGATCGCTGCGTCGAGTTGAGACTGAACGCGGTGATTCTGCAAGTGCGCCCCAGCTGCGACACGATCTACCCGTCAACCCTGGAGCCGTGGTCCGAGTTCCTCACCGGCTTGTCCGGCAAGCCCCCGACGCCGGAGTTTGATCCGCTCGCCGAGTGGATCGACCAGGCCCACGCCCGCGGGATTGAACTCCACGCGTGGTTCAACCCCTTCCGGGCCCGACACCACAAGGCCGAGCGCCCCGATGCGCCCTCGCACATCACGAACACGCGCCCGGACCTGGTCCGGACGTGGGGCGACCTGAAGTGGCTCGACCCGTCCGAGCCCGACGCACGCGAGCACTCGCTCCGCGTCATCCTCGACGTCGCGTCGCGTTACGACATCGACGGCGTCCACCTCGACGACTATTTCTACCCCTACCCACGAGAGATCAAGCCCGCCCCGGGGAGCGCCGCCACGCGCGCGAGGGAGGAGTTCCCGGACGGGCAGAGGTGGTCCACGTACCAGGCGAGCGGCGGCAGGCTCACGCGCTCGGACTGGCGCCGGCAGCACATCGACGGTTTCGTGCG
>CALMQD010000146.1 GCA_937871415.1 uncultured Phycisphaerales bacterium
AAACCGCATCCACGGCTACAACCCCAACAACGAATAACTCCTCCGCCGCTCACCGCTCACTGCTCACTGCTCACTGCTCACTGCTCACTCCTCCGCACCTTGAGACTTCGACCATTTCCCCTCTCCCTCTCCGCGTCCTCCACGTCCTCGAACCCCGCGCCGGCGATGAGGCCATCCTCGCCTGCCGCGCCGCGATGACCATCCCCGGCGTCGAGCACCTGCTCGTCCTCGTCGGCTCCTCGCGCGATCAGGCACGCGCCGAAGAATTCGGCCTCTCCACCCCGACACGCATCGGACCCATCTCCGGCGTCGGCGGCGTCCTCCTCGCCGCCCGCCGCTACGCTCGCCTCCTCGACCACCGCTACTGGTTCGCCCCTCCCGCCTCGCGCGAGCGCCTCCCGGATGTGCAACTGGCCTGGAGCATCCCCGCCGCCGCGATGATCCGCGCCGCCCCCGGCTACCACCAACTCACCCGCCTCGCCGCCGTGCTCCGCACCTCGTCCCCAGCGCCCCGCGGCAGCCCCGCCTACCGCCGGCTCAAGCACGCGCTCGCCCACACGCAGCCCTTCGCCCTCGGTCGACAGGCCCGCGACTCCGTCGCACACCCCGCCTCCGCACGCCGCGGCGGTCTCTTCCAGCGCGACAACATCCGCCTCTTCGACCCGCCCATCGACCCCGCGCCGCGCCGCGTCCCCGACGACGAGCAGCGCGCCCTCCGCCGCGAACTCGGCATCGCCGACGACGCCTTCTCCGTCGTCCTCCTCGCCGATCCCCCCAGCGCCGGAGACGCCCACCGCTTCGCCTTCGCCCTCGGGCTCGCCTTCGCCGCACGCATCCGCGTCTCGGGCATCGTCCCCTGCGGCCTCGAAGCCCCCTCGCGCCTCAGCCGCGCCGCCGGATTCCTCCGAGACCACAACCGCCGCTGGGGCCTGAGCGTCTCACCCCGGCCCATCGACCAACTCCTCCGCGCCGCCGACCTCGCCATCGCCCTCACGCCCGACCCGCGGCTCGACGAGTCCCCGCTCAACACCCTCTCCTGCGGCACAACCAGCATCGCGCTGGCGCTCTCCCTGGGCGTGCCCGTCATCGGCCCCGCGTCCGAAACCATCGCCGCCGTCCTCGGCCCGGATCTCGCCGCCGCGTGCATCGGACGCAGGAGCACCGTCAACGACGCCGGCGGGCGCCTCATCGAAATCCTCTCCAGCCCGCCCGCGCTCGAGGACCTGCGCCAGCGCGCCCTCTCCCGCGCACGCGACATGGCCCAACTCGACGCCTTCCGCCGCGACCTCCTCGCGATCATGGAGGAGATGACCGGCCGCCCGACGATCCGACCCGGCCTGCCGATCCCCCCGGCGCTGCGCGACCCGCTCGACGCGCCGGTCATCAACCACACGTAAGGGGCGCCCTCCGCCCCGAAGCACCGGACCCGCATGTCCCACCCGTCCGACCCATCCAACCCCCCGCTCCCACCCGACGAACTCCTCGCCCGCGCCCGCAGCATCCTCTTCGTCTGCCTCGGCAACATCTGCCGAAGCCCCACCGCCCAGGGCATCTTCGAACCCCTCGCCGCGCAGCGCGGCGTGCTTCCCCACCTCCGCGTCGAGAGTTGCGGCACCGGCGCGTGGCACGCCGGCGAACTCCCCGACCCGCGCGCCCGCGCCGCCGCCGC
>CALMQD010000147.1 GCA_937871415.1 uncultured Phycisphaerales bacterium
CGCCTACATCGCCAGCGTCGTCGGGCCGGTGCAGGGCAACCGGGGTCCGCAGACCGACGGCGGGATCCCGTGGAAGGACGTCCGCAAGATCGCCAAGCGGTTCGCGTCTGACCTGGACGCGGAGTTGAAGCGGCTGGAGAGGGAGGCGGGGCAGTGATGGCGACCAAAGAGCCCAGCGACTACATCGGCCACTGCCGCGTCAAATGCAAGGGCGGCCCGCTTCATGGGCAGGTGCACAGATACAACGGCGGGGTGTTCTTCGAGTGCCGAATCTGGTGGGGCCGAAAGCATGTCGGGGCGCGCAGGCCCGGAATCTTGGCGAAGGCGAGATACGCTCTCGCCTGTCCGCCGGCCAGCGCCGAGGATGTGATCGAGGCGACCTACGTCGGATCGTTTGTTCCGCAACTGAATCGCCCGCTTCGGAACGGAGATATCAGGAGTCTCAAGCCATGACCCACACCTTCCCCGACGTCCTCCCCCTGATCGGCGCTGCTTTCGTCCTATTCGCCGCCGGCGTTCTTGGTCTCGCGTTCCTGTTGTCGCGCCGGACCCCGCCGCCAGGCTCGAACGGGAGGTTCGCCCGTGGCTGAGCACCCGCCCTGGCACGATCTCTGGATGTTCGGCGGCGAGGACACCGGCCTGCAGCCTCCGTACGTCACCACCGATTACAACGGCCGCGGAACCAGCAGGCTCACGCTCGACGGCGAGACCGGCGTTCACGCAGACGCGAGAACCGCGGAGATCGTCGCCGCATCCCTCTGCTTCGCCCAGGCGGTGAAATGGCTTGGAAAGCGGGGGTACTCACTGGCGTGGTCTAAGGAGAACAACGGCTGGTGCGTTTGCGATGACCAGCGAGAACCGGAGATTGCGTTCCCCAAGCCAAGGTGGGCCGACAACTTTCACGCCGAACCCGAGTGGGCCGTCTTCAACGCCTGCAGGGCGATCCTGGGGGTGGACTGATGGCGTTCTGGATCGTGATGTACGCCGGAATCAGTCTCTGGGTGTCGATGATGTGGGTGTCCCCATGGGAGGACATAATCGACAAGAAAATCCGCGCTTTGGCGTCGCGTCGGAACACCGGCAATCTGGGTTTGGTTGTTGGTGTCGGCGTTTTGTGCATTGTCGGCTGGGTCGCCGTGATGTGGCCCCTGATGGTTGTCAAGCGAGCCTGGAGACTGGTGCCATGAATCGACGGTCCTTCGCGAAATCTCTGCTCGCCCTGCTCGTGTTGCCGCTGGCCCGGAAGGCGAAGGCTGAGCCGATGCGGAACGTGCGTGCTCATGCGCCGGCCGACAACAGTCTCATCATTTGCTCATCGCACGCCCTGTACTTCTTGGTTCCGGACGATTTCCAGGAGATCGCGAGGGCCAAAGAGCGCGAGGGCGTAGTCCTGGCGTTCCGCGGCGTGCCGGTCCAGCGCTGCGACAGCTTCATCGCGATTGAGGAATCAGCCCGATCGCTTCTCCCCCGTTCTTGAGGGGGGTCTCATTTTTGACCGTGGGTAGAGTCATCCGTGACATCCGCGAATCGCGGTACACCACGGAGACCACGCTCATGCAGTTGAAACCCCGCGGCGACTGGGTCATCGGCGAGACGGTCAAGCCCAACCCGGAGATGAAGAAGGGTCTCGTCATGCCCGAGAGCATGATGGCCAACCTGGAGAACCGGCCGATGATGCGCGTCGTCGCCATCGGCCCGGACGTCAACAAGCCGCCGCACCACCCCGAGGCGTACAAGCCGAGCGGGCCCCCGATCGAGGAGGGCAAGGTCTACACCTTCGACCGCAACGAGGCGCGGCCGGTCCCAGGTCAGGACACCAAGACGGTGATCCAGGTCCCGATGCAGGCGATCATCGCCGAGGTCGAGTCCGACGAGATGTGCGACCCCGAGGCGCTGCGCGAGGCGCAGAACCGGGTGGAGCGGATCAAGGCGGAGCAGGGCAAGCAGCGATCCGCCGGCCCCGGCCTGGTCGTTCCCGTCGGCGCGGCGCCCGCGGCCCGGACCATGAAGCTCGTCGAGGGGGCGGGGCGGTGACGCTCCCGTTCTGGCTGGCGATCGTTCTGATCCTGCTGGCCGCGATCGGGGCGCTGCTCGTGCTCTTCCTGATCTTCATCGTGGTCGGCAGCTTCTTCTGGGGCGGCTGCGAGTTCCTCGACTGAACCATGCGGATCTGGATCACCCCTCATGCCGTCGATCGGGCCTCCCAGCGGTTGCTGGAGCACTGGCTCAAGGAGTGCCCGGACCGGAACCCGGGCCTCATGACCTGGCTGCAACGTCGGGTGGAGGAAGCGCTGCGGACCACGATTGTCCGCCGCGGCCGCCACCTGCACATGCAGCAGCGGGGTCTGTCCTTCGAGTGCAACGAGCAGAACGGGACGCTGTTCGTCAAGACGGTGGTCGATGGGA
>CALMQD010000148.1 GCA_937871415.1 uncultured Phycisphaerales bacterium
CGCTTCGCCGCTTCGTCGCTTCGCGCCTTGATGCCTTCATTTGGCTATTTGGCCATTTGCCCATTTGGCCATTTTGTCAGTCATGCCTCAGCGCCACGATCGGGTCCTGCTTCGAGGCCTTGATCGCGGGATAGAGCCCGAACACCAGCCCGGTCACCGCCGCCACACCGAACGCCAGGAAGATCGACCACGGCGCCGTCTGCGTCGCCAGCTCGATGTTCGTGCGGAACTGCTCGCGGACCAGCGGCCACACCGCGTTGAGCCCCACCGACGACCCCACCCCCAGCGCCGCCCCCAGGATCCCGCCCAGCACGCTCAAAACGCCCGTCTCGATGAGGAACTGCGTCGTGATGTGCCGGCGCGTCGCGCCCAGCGCGCGCCGGATCCCGATCTCCCGCGTCCGCTCCGTCACGCTCGCGAGCATGATGTTCATGATCCCGATGCCGCCCACCAGCAGCGAGATCCCCGCGATGAACCCCAGCACCAGCTGCCACGTCAGCGCGTCCCGCCGCGCGCTCTCCAGCAGTTCGTACGGCACGATCAGCGCCACGTCCGTCATCCCCGGGTGACGCACCTCCACCACCCGGCGCGCCAGCGACGCGTACGTCAGCACGTTGTCCCGCGAGTCCGACGCGATGTACACCTCCGAGATCGGCACCTCGCTCGCCTGGAACGTGCCGCTGGTCCGCTTGAACACCCGATCGCCGAACACCGACTGCGCCGTCGTGAGCGGGATGTGCACGTCGAGGTTCATGTCGCGACCCACCAGCGCCGCGCCGGCGCCCCCCGCCAGCCCGATCGGCGCCAGCACGCCCACGATCCGCACCGTCTTCTGGTCGATCCGCAGCGTGTTCTCCAGGGGGTCGTCGAACGGGAACATCGTCCGCGCAACCTCGGCCCCGATCACCGCGACCATCTCCTGCCCTTCCAGGTCCGCCTGCGTCAGGTACCGCCCGCGCGCGATCCGCAGGTTCGCGACCCGCTGAAGGTCCGGCGTCGTCCCCAGCGTCTGGCTCGTCTGGCGGACGTTCTCACGCAGGATCTGCGATCCCACCTCCTTCAGCGGCACGATCGCCTCCGCGTCCGCGAAGTTCGCCCGGATCACCGCCAGGTCGTCCCGCGTCAGCCCGTACCGCATCGACCGCCCGCGCTGCTGACCGCCGCCCATCTGCTGCGACTCGGGCGGCCTCTGCGACCGGATGATGATGTTCCGCGCGCCCAACTGCTCGATCCGCGCCAGCGCCTGCTGCTTCGAGCCCTCGCCGATCGCCACCATCGTGATCACCGCCGCCACGCCGAAGATGATCCCCAGCGCCGTCAGGAACGACCGCAACTTGTGCCGCAGCAGGTTCCCCAGCCCCAGTTTGACCATGTCCAGCAGGAACGTCATGAGTCGATGATCTCGCGGCTTGGGCGGGCGCTCCGCGCGAAGAAGAGCGCAACCAGGAACTGCATCAGGGACTTTCGGAACCGGGGGACCCAGCGTGCGGAAGCGGGGGCTCGGGATTCGACCATGAACACGCGTCGCGCCCACCAACCGCAGGACACCGCCCGCCCGGATTCCGACGCTCCCCGCGCTCTCTACGCTTGGGCTCGATGGTACCGGGAGAACATGCCGACGTTTCGGACTCCTTCAGGCCCCCCAGGCCGGCGCGCCACCACGTCGCGGTCGAGAACGAGCGATCGACGCCCCGCGGCTGGGTGTTCGACGTGATCCTCTCCCCCCGTTCCGCCGGCCCCTCCGACCGACGCGAGGTCTCGCTCTCCTGGGCGGACTACGAGTACTGGTCGCACGGCGCCGCCTCGCCCGCCCGCGTCGTCGAAGTCGTGATGCTCGCCGTCGCCGAACTCCTCCCCGACGCCGAGCTCCCCGCCCGCTTCGACGCCTCGACTCTCCGGCGCCTCCTGGGCGGCTCTCGCCTCGATGATTTCCTCCACACACGCCTGTGAACCGCGCGGCTTCGGCACGCCCTGTCGGTAGTCCCTCGCCGCGCCTCGCCCGCACGTTCGGCGCTGCCGGAGTATGCTAAGACCTTGCCCCATGCAGGCCGCCGGGGACTCCCCGGGCGTCGGTCCGTTCTCCCCTCCACCGACGCCGCGCGACAAGGAAAGATCAATGCAACGGATTGCTCCCGCCGACCCCGACCGCCAGACCCCGCCCCCCGCCCCCCGGCGCGCGCGCCCGTTCTCGATCGCCGCGCTCGCCTGCGCCGCGACCGTCATGGCCTTCGCCCCCGCGGGGTGCAAGAACAACAAGGCCAGCAGCCAGGCCGACGCGCCG
>CALMQD010000149.1 GCA_937871415.1 uncultured Phycisphaerales bacterium
CACCAGGTGAATCACTTTGAGAACGCAGGCGACGCCGATGAGGAGCGGGAGCCAGGCGAACTGGTAGACGGCGGCGCGGTAGATGTGGCGGCGGTGGACCTTGGACGCGGCGCGGGTCTGGGGAAGGACGGCGACGAGGACGACCCAGGCGAGCTGGAGTGTGATCAGGGCGCGGATCGCGGGGGGCCAGAGATCGCCGGGGAGCATCCAGTCCGCGCTCCGGGTCACGGTCCAGGCGACGGACCCGCGGTTGACGAGGCCGGGCGAGATGAAGAACGGCTGGATCCACGCGGTGATCAGGTCGTCGAGCCCAACGTTCGGGGGTGTGACGGCCCGCGCGGGCGCGGGCGTGAGAAAGAACCACGGCGCGTAGAGCGCGGCGACGGAGAGCGCGCCGTGGGTGATGTAGAGCGGGAGCGTGATGAGCAGGAGCCACAGGAGCATCCGGCGCGGGCGGATCTCGTGGTGCAGGCGGATCCAGCTCCAGAAGGCGCGGGGGTAGAGGGCCATGCGCCAGGTCTTGAAGGCGGCGCGGGGGAGTTCGGAGAGTCGTGCGGCGTGCTCGATGAAGGTGCGGTCGACCTGGCGGTCGGCGCGGAGGAGGTCGGGCCAGAGGAAATCGAGGCCGCACTCGGAGCAGACGCCGGCGCAGGGGCAGGCGGAACGCCACGAGGCGACGACGCCGGCGAGGTCGTAGCGGCAACGCGGGCAGAGGGGTTGGCGGACGATGGCATCCGCGTTGGTCATGTAGAAGAAGACGCCGGGGGGAGGGGTGTGTGCGACGGAGTTGGATCGGTTTGGGTCTATTCCTCACCTCCCCGGCCCCGGTGTCGCCGGCCCTGCGGGCCGCGCTCTTCATCCGAGTATTGGGCGCCCGGGAGTGAACGCCGGCACGGCGCCGGCTATGGACGGGAGGACGGGGGCGGTTCGTCGCGGAGGGACGCGGCGATGGAGATTTCGTGGAGGCGCATGGAGGCGCGGTCGAGGGCGTCCTTGGCCTGGTGGAACGCGTTGGGGTCGACGGAGCGCCAATCGGCGGCCGCGGCGTCGGCGAGGGCGCGGAGGGCGTCGATGCGTGCGGCGAGTTCGGCTGCGTAAGCGGGTTCGAGCGCCGGCCTGTGGCGTTCGAACTGGCGAGTGATCCACTTGAGGTCGAGGCGCGCGTTGGCGATGAGGTCGGCGACGCGGTGTCGGGTCATGTCCTCGCGGGCGTGGAGGAGGCTGTCGCGTTCCATCTTCTCGACCTCGTCCTGGGAGAGGCCGTGGTTGGGGACGATCTGGAGCGCGGCGCGCTTGCCGGAGCGTTTCTCGACGGCGGCGACGTTGAGGATGCCGCTGGCGTCGACGAGGAACTCGACCTCGAGTTGCGGGATGCCGGCGGGCATGGGCGGGATGCCGCGGAGGTGGAAGGTGCCGAGCGAGCGGCAGTCGGCGGCCATCTCGCGTTCGCCCTGGAGGATGTGGAGTTTGATGGAGGTCTGGTTGTCGACGCTGGTGGAGAATCGCTCGGTGGCGCGCGCGGGGACGGTGGAGTTGCGCATCACGAGTTTGGCGACGGCGCCGCCGACGGTCTCGACGCCGAGGGAGAGGGGGACGACGTCGAGGAGGAGGCTGCCGGCGTGAGTCCCGGCGAGGATGGAGGCCTGGACGGCGGCGCCAAGGGCGACGACCTGGTCGGGGTCGAGGGCGCAGTAGGGCTCGAGACCGAAGAACTCGGCGACGCGCCGACGGACGAGGGGGACGCGGGTGGAGCCGCCGACGAGGATAACGGCGGAGGGAGGCGTGCCCGCGCTCGCGCGCTCGGCGTCGCGCAGGGCGCGCTTGCAGCAGGCGATGGCGCGATCGACGAGAGGCTGGATGAGGGCTTCGAACTCGGCGCGGGAGACGGTGCGCTGGTACTTCACCCCCCCACCCCCCCCACTCCCCCCACTCCCCCCACCGCCTTTGTCGCCCGCCCCGGGCGCGCCGGTGTCGACGTCGATCGCGATGGACGTGTGGTCGTGCTCGGAGAGGCGGATCTTCACGCGCTCGGCGAGGGCGCGGAGGGCCTGGCGGGTTTCGGGGGAGAAGGGACTGTGCGCGGATGCAACGCCCCCCCCGGTTCCACCGAGTTGGGCCTGGATGTCGCGTGTAAAGAGGGAGACG
>CALMQD010000150.1 GCA_937871415.1 uncultured Phycisphaerales bacterium
CTTCAGCGCCGGGAACGGTCCATCAACCCGCGCAGCGCCCGACGCGCGCGGCGCGTCTCATCGTGCGCGGGCTCGTCGGCTTCGGTCAGGCGGAGCGCCCGTTCGCATTTGTCGAGCACTTTGCTCATGCCCGCGGGCGATCGGTCGAAGAGGTCCGTCAGGTTGTCGTAGCAGTCCGCGAGCTTGATGAGGCGTGCGCGCCAGTCGGCCTTCGCGAGTTGAGCGTCCTAGGCCGCCTCGCGCTGCGCTTCGGGAAGGCCCGCGTCCTTCGTCATCGCCACGACCAGCCCGGCGACCTCTGCGCCGAAGGCCTCCGCGATCTCGTCGTAGTCCGCCCCGGTGTCCTCGATCGTGTCGTGCAGGAGCGCGCCGGCGATCGCCGCGCCGTCGGCGCAGCCGAACACGTCCCGCACCGTCATGGCGACGCGGAACGGGTGCGCGACGTACGGCGTGACGCCGTCCTTGCGCATCTGATTCCGATGGCTCCTGGCGGCGAAGCCCGCCGCCCGCTGCCACAGTTCCACGGCCTCGTCATCGCCGGCGCGCGTCACGCGGCCTCCTGGCCGAGGCTCGAACGCATGAACGCGTCGAGGTACCGGTCCGTGAAGACGTCTACCGCCGAGGAGGTGTCGGACGGCGAGAGCCCCCAGCAGCACGCGATGTTCTGGTGCTGCTCCAGATCCATCTGCACCATGAGCACATCGTCGATCACGAACGCGCTCGGCAGCTTGTCCGCGAGGTAGGCCGAAAGTGCGTTGACGCCCGGCCCGCCCACCGCCACCGCCGGACGCTCGCGCAGCGACTGATCGTTGAGGTACCACACGTCGGAGCAGACCAGGGGCAGGAGCGGGCGCGGGCCACCGGTCGGGAACCGCTGGTCGAGCCACCCGATCATCCTCTGACGCAGGCGGTACGCGATGGTGCGATCGAACATCTCCGCCTTGGGGTGCGCCCCCACGACGATGAGCACGAGCGCATCGACATCGATCTCGGTCCCTTCGTCGGCAAACTCATCGTCGTGGCCGGGCATGCGGGCAGTCTAGCAGTCCGCGCCGATCGAACGGGCTGCACGCGCTCACACGTCTTCCGGGGCTTGCTCGCCGGGCACGCGGACGCGCACATTCCGTCGACCGTCGAGCGGGCCGTTGGGCGAACGCCACCGGGCGATGAGGATGCGCACGCGGAGAATGAGCATCGCGAGCACGACCACCACCGCCGCCGCGACGAGGATGGGAAGCACCAACAGGCCCGACACCACCAGCACGATCAGCGCCAGGCCCTTGCCGAGGTTGGAGGACAGCCGCTCGGGGATGGACCCGATCCTGTCCGCCCAATCCTGGAATCGCCCGGCCATTTTCAGTTATTCCTGAAATTACTGTGGTTCGTGGAAGATCGCAGGCTACGCTTGCTCCATGGGCCACACACCCCCCCAAGACCGGCACGCCCAACCCGCTCCGAGCGTAGGGCCGACGATGCATCGCTCCCCGACGGGCGGAGGTTCGATCTCCCACCGGGAACTCGAACAGGTCCGCGACCGGTTCATCAGCGCCTGGGGCCAGATGGCCAGCGCCTGGGGCGTTTCGCGCACCATGGCCGAGGTCTTCGCGCTCCTCTTTGTTCGCGGCGAGGCGATGAACACCGACGAGGTGATGGAGCGGCTGAGCATCAGCCGCGGCAACGCTTCCATGTCGCTCCGCTCGCTCGTCGAGTGGGGCATCGTCTCGCGCGTGCACCGGCGCGGGGAGCGCAAGGAGTTCTTCGCGGCGGAGCAGGACGTCTGGGCGATCTCGCGCAAGGTCATGCGTGAGCGCCTCCGGCGCGAGATCATGCCGCTGCTCACCACGCTGCACGAGATCCGCGATTCGACGGAGTCCGTGCACGGGGCGGCCGCCGGCGCTCCGGCGACGCCCGACGCGCCGGTCTCGAAGGATGAGCTGCGGCTCCACAACGAGCGGCTCGACGCGATGCTCGAACTCATCCAGACCATCGACCGCCTGGGCGAACGGTTCGTCGGCGCCGAGGGCAAGGGCCTGCGCCTCGCCGCGAGCGTGCTCGCCAAGATCGTGTGAAGCCGGACCGCCACGCCATGACCACGATGCACCCCATCGCGAGATCGACGCCGGCAACGCCGCCGGAGACGGCGCAGCGCGCCGAGTCTGCGCCGCGCCTGTCGTGGCTTCGGGTCGCGTGGTCGATCGAACCCAGCGCCCTGCTGCGGGGCGCGCCGGGGGTGCGGGACTGGGCGAGCGCCGCGGGCCTGAGCGCTGAGAGCCTGTGCATCGAGGGCCGGTGCGCCGCGGTCCAGTCGGCCGCGCCTTCCGCCGGTGCGCCCCGATCGGAGGCCACGCTGATCGTCGAACGGCGCGAGGCGGGCGTCGTGGCGGTGCTGCGCGTGAGCACTCCGCACGCCGGGAAGGGCCCGGGGGTTTCGGAACTCCCGCTGGTCCGGGCCGTCGCGCCGGCGTGGCGGGCGAGCACGCCGGCGCCGCTGCTGCGCCTGATCCACGCCGACGCCCCGGGCGTGCTGCGGCTGAGCGTGCTGCACGACCTCGCGAGCGGTCGGGCCGAACTGCTCCTGGGCGCATCGCCGCTGCTGACGGATCGGCTCGGGCTCGCGGGCGGCACGTTCGACGCGCCGCGTCTGGAGGTCGCCACCTGAAGGCCCGGAACGCTAGTGGCAGGCCTTGCCGCCGCCGGGTTTCTTCGGAGTGGAAGTCGGCGCGCCCTCGCCCCCCTGCGCCGAGATCGTGAGTCTCACGCGCGTCCGCGGCGCCTTGCCCCGGCGCCACGAGCGCGGCAGCATCGCCCGCACGAGCCACACCACCGCCGCCAGCACCAGGAGGCTCGAGACATAGAACTGCCAGTCATGCCAAGGAAAGCCGTTCACGTTCCCGCCTTCCGCGCGTCCCGACGCCGGGCGCGGCGCCCGCGGCCCGGGGCCGCTCCGTTCCCTCCGGCGTCTTAGTCCCAGGTGATCTGCGTTCCGACGCCCGCGTCGGTGTAGATCTCCAGCAGCAGCGAGTGGGGCACGCGCCCGTCGATGATGTGGGTCTTGGGAACCCCGCCGGCCATCGCCACCAGGCACGCCTCGACCTTGGGCAGCATGCCCTCGCCGATCACGCCGGAGGCGATCATCGCGTCGATGTCGCGGCGTGTGAGCGTCGAGGCGTATGAGTTGGGGTTCTTCGGGTCGGTGCGGATGCCGTGCGTGTCGGAGCAGACGACGAGCTTCTCGGCCTTGAGGGCCGCGGCGACGTGCCCCGCCGCGGTGTCGGCGTTGACGTTGAGTTTGGAGACCTTGTCGTGATCCGCCGGCGATTCGCCGGACTGTCGCGCGATCGCCACCGGCGCGATGACCGGGATGAACCCGTCCTCGCACAGCGCGCTGAGCAGGATCGTGTTCACCTCGGTGACGGTGCCGACCAGCCCGAGGTCGATCTTCTCTCCGCCCTGACCCTGGAGGTACATCCGCTCGGCGAAGAGCACGCACGACCCGAGCGAGTGCAGCCCGATGGCCCGCGCGCCGGCGTCGGTCAGGTCTTCGACCAGTTCACGGTTGACCTCGTGCACCAGGATGCGCTCGGCGATCTCGAGCGTCCGGGCGTCGGTGTAGCGCCGCCCCTGGATGAACCGGGCCTGGAGCCCGGCCTTGTCCATCGCGGCCGTGATCGACTTGCCCCCGCCGTGCACCACCACCGGGCGCATGCCGACCGCGCTCATGAACGCGATGTCGGCCATGAGGGCCCGCATCTTGGCGCGGTCCTCCTGGATCGATCCGCCGACCTTGACGACGACGACCTTCCCGCGGAAGCGGGTGATGTACTGATGGGCCTCGACGAGGGCGACGGCCTTCTCGGTCGCGATATTCATGGGCGAGAGTTTAGGAACGGTGGAACCGGGGGGGATCCGCCGCGATGCGCCGGCGAGCGATCCGCGGCGCAATCGGCGGTCAACATCTCCGCCGCCGCGCCCTACAGTCGCGCAGTCGGCGATGGTCGCCGACGCGCGGTCTGCGTCGCGCCGGAATCCCCGGGGCGAACC
>CALMQD010000151.1 GCA_937871415.1 uncultured Phycisphaerales bacterium
TGCGGCTGGCGTTCGGCCTCCACAGGAACCGCCTCAACCTGGTCCGCCTTGCCCACCGACGCCCCGTACGGATCGCGGGGCTTGACGAACAGCGCCGGCGGCGTGAATGTCTCGCCGATCGACTGCCGCGACGTGTCCGGCGCAGCCGTCTGGCTCGCGCCCTGCGCCGCGTCGTCGGCGTTCGTCGCAGGCTGGACCGGCGTAGCGACGGAGGTGTCGGCGCCGCGCGCTCCAGCTTGCGCCGGCTCGGCCATCGCCGCGGCTCCGTCGGGCGTCCAAACCGCGGCCGCCAGAATCACGGACAGGTACACGACTCGATTCTTCACGATCACGGTGAAGACTCCTCTGGCCATCGTCTCGCACGATGGGGTGTTGACTCGCCGGAACCACGGACCGACACGCGGCGGCTCATCGCCGGCCCCGGATGGGCGATGCCTATCGACTGATCCAGTACTTTCGCTCAGTGCCGCCAGGAACTTTTTGCGAAGGCTGCTGCATTCCCTGACCTGTTCAACCTATCACTACATCCGCAATCATCCCCCGGTGAAATGGGGCTCCACCGGAAGTTGCCGCTACGTCCGCCACACACAGGACAGCCGACACGCGACGTGCTCGGGCGATGTTCGCGAGCACGGCATGTCGCACGTCCCCGGCGTAGGCTGCGCGTATGTTCACGCGGACACGCTCGGCCTTGCTCGCTCCGCTCTTGCTGCTCGCGCTCGCGGGCTGTCGCGGAACACTGCTGTTTGAGGAGTCCGGTCCGGCCAGCAGCGAGTATCCGACGCTCCGCACCTCGCCACACTGGCCGTGCACATCCAGGTTCTGGAGCGCCCTGCCGCGTCCGACCGCGGTGCGTTGCGCCGAGAGTGCCGACGTACTCCGCACCGACTATTTCTTCGACCAACTGTCGGTCGGGACGGGCGTCACCGGCGCGCAAGGGATCGCGCGAGACGTCCGATTGGCGTCCTACCAGTCCTCCGCAATCGGCAGCCCGGCCGTGATCCGCGTCTATTACCAGGGTCACGACTCCGAAGTACTCTCGTACCTCCGTCGTGTCGCCGCCCGCACACAAACGCCGCCGGCCCTTGCTCTCGACGCCCTCGCCGACGCCGACCTGCGGGGCCACCTCGATCAACTCGTCGTCCTCCACGGCGTCCTGGAGCGTCACAAGGATGGCCTGTTCATGCCGGGCCGGGACTTCGAGATCGAGATCCGGGGCGCCACCCACAACCTGATCCCCGCCGACCAGACCTCGGCCGAAGTACGCATCACGGGCGTGCTCTCCTTCCTCGCCGAGCCACACGACTACACCAGCCCAAACGACAGCCGCCAGCCCGGCGAAGCGCTTTACCAGGACCGCGACACCGGCCGGCGAAAAGCCCAGTACCAACTACGGGTTGCGCCCTAAACTCCACCCGCCATGGCCAACCTCACCCTCGTCCAAGCGATCAATCTCGCCCTCACCCAGGAGATGGAAGCCGACCCGCGGGTCGTCCTCCTCGGCGAGGACGTCGGCAAAAACGGCGGCGTCTTCCGCGTCACGGAGGGGCTCCAGGCCCGCTTCGGCGCCGAGCGCGTCGTTGATACTCCGCTCGCCGAGTCCGGCATCATCGGCACCGCCATCGGCCTCGCCATGGCCGGCATGCGCCCGATCCCCGAGATCCAGTTCGAGGGGTTCATGGGCCCGGCCTACGACCAGATCGTCAACCACGCCGCACGCTTCCGCACCCGCACCCGCGGCGCGATCACGATCCCGCTCACGATCCGCGTGCCCGTCGGCGGCGGCATCCACGCGCCCGAACTGCACAGCGATTCACCCGAAGCAATCTATGCTCACACCCCGGGCCTGAAGATCGTCATGCCCAGCACGCCGTACGACGCCAAGGGCCTGCTCATCGCCGCGATCCGCGACCCGGACCCGGTGATCTTCTTCGAACCCAAGCGGATCTACCGCGCGTTCCGCGAAGAAGTGCCCGAGGACGAGTACACCGTCCCCATCGGCAAGGCCAAGTTGGTCAGCGAGGGCGACGACGTCACCGTCATCTCCTGGGGCGCTTCGGTCACGGCGTGCCTGGAAGCGCTGGACGCGCTGCCGGAAGACGTCTCGGCCGAACTCATCGACCTGCGCACGATCTACCCGATCGACCACGACACCATCGCCGCGAGCGTCGAGAAGACCGGGCGCTGCGTGATCGTGCACGAAGCCCCCAAGACCTGCGGCATGGGCGCGGAACTGGCGACCATCATCCAGGAACGCTGCTTCCTGAACCTCGAAGCGCCGGTGCAGCGCGTCTGCGGCTTCGACACCGTCATGCCCTACTACAAACTCGAACTCGAGTACCTCCCCGACGCCAAGCGCATCGGCGAGGCGATCGGGCAGTGCCTGGCTTATTGAGGCAATGCAGGAACTCAGAGGTACTTGATAGTCGCAGAGGAACTCAGAGAGAACCAGACAGAAACGGCATCGAATCGATCTCGACAGGCTGGCGGCTTGTCGCCTTGATCCAAGCTTTTTTCTCCGCGTTCCTCAGCGCTCTCCGCGCACTCCGTGTTCCTTCTTCCGCGTCACCCCCCCGTTACCCCGGCGTTACCCCCGCGTCATCGCCGCCAGGCGCCGCTTCACGACCTCTTCCGCACCGCCGGCAACGACCAGTTCCTGCGCCACCGGTGAGAGCGCCGGGAACGAAAACTCGCGCCCGTCGGTCTTGAGCGTGCCGGTTCGGTAGTCGATTTCCACGTCGCCAACCAAGTGCGACTTCGCCGTGCCGTCGCGTTTCGACGCCCGCAGGTGCTCCACGAGCGTCGGGCACTCGAAGCACACGAAACCGTTGTTGAACGCGTTGCGTTTGTAGGTCTCGCTGAAACTCGCCGCGATCACGCACGGGATGCCCGCGTGTTTGAGCGCCGTCGCCGCCTGCTCGCGGCTGGAGCCTGTGCCGAAGTTCAGGCCGCTCACGATCACGTCGCCCGCCCGCAGGTTTGCGCGAAGTCCGGGGTCGTAGTTCTCGAAGATCACCGCGGCCATCTGCTCGGTCGTCAGGTTGTCGTTGTACGTGTGCTTGCCGGCGTAGATGCCGTCGGTGTTCAGGTTGTCGCGGTCCAGGAACCACAGCCGACCTCGCAACGTCGCCGGGAAACCGTCGATGACTCCTCCAGAAGCACCCGCGTTCGACGCGGCGGCCTTGCGGACCACCCGGCCCGCGACCGGCTTGTCCTCGTACGGCGTCGGCGATGAGATGTAGCCGTTCACCGCGCTCATCGCGACCACCGAAGGCGATCCCAGGTACACCAGCCCGTTGCGGTCGCCCATGCGTCCTTCGAAGTTGCGGTTGGTCGCGCTGATGCCCACTTCGCCCGCCTTGATCAGCCCGCGCCCCAGGCCGATGCACGTGCCGCACCCCGGCGGCAGTTCGATCGCCCCCGCGTCCAGCAGCGTCTGCCAATGCCCGTCGAGCGCGGCCTTGGCCTGGATGTCCGCGCTCGCCGCGGCCAGGTAGAACTCCACGCCCGGAGCCACCTTCTTCCCTTTGACGATCCGCGCGGCTTCCGCCAGGTCTTCGTACCGCGCGTTCACGCACGACATCAGCCACGCCTTCTGGATCTTCACCTTCTTCGCCTCGATCGCCGGCAGCGAGGCCATGGTTTTCACGTCGTTTGGGCCCGAAACGTGCGGCACCACACTGCCCAGGTCCAGTTCGAGTTCGACCGCGTACGCCGCGCCCGCGTCGGCCGACATCGCGTCCCGTCGCGACCACCACGACTCGACATCGGCGCGGGTGTACGAACCGCGCGAACCTTCCCGCCGCGTGCCGGGCCGCCTGCCCGCGGCGAAGTACGCCGCGCGGGCGAGCAGATAGTCACGCAAAGGCTCATCGAACGGAAAAAGCCCCGCGAGCGCGCCCCACTCGGTCGTCATGTTCGCGATGGACATGCGCTGGTCCATCGACAGGCACCCGACGCCCTCGTCCGCCGCCGCGCCGGGTGCCGAGGCAAACTCGACCGCGTGGTTGAGGACCTCGTCGTGATTGAACACGCCGCAGAGCGCGACGATGATGTCCTTGCCGACCACGCCGGGTCGCAACTTGCCCTTGAGCGTCACGCGTGCAATCGGCGGGCACTGCCACCACGTCACGCCGGTGGCCCAGATGCTCGCGGCGTCGGTGCGGACCACCGGCGTGCCGAGCGCGCAAAGCGCGCCGTACAGGTTCGAGTGTGAATCGGAGCCCACGACCATCGCGCCGGGCGTCACGTACCCCTGCTCGACCATCACCTGGTGGCTGATGCCCGTGCCCGCGGGGTAGAAATCCACGCCCTGCTCGCGGGCAAACGCCTCGATCTTCGCGTACTTGCCGAGATTCTCCGGCGAGGTGTTCTGGATGTCGTGGTCGATCGCGAATACGGGCTGGTGCGGGTCGTGGATCTTGTCCGAGGCGCCGGCCCCCCCTCCCCCGACGATCTGCTTGAACTTCGGCATCACCGCGCCCGTGTTGTCGTGCGTCATCACGTGCTTGGGGCGGATCGTCACAAAGTCGCCCGCACGAACGCACTGCCCGGGAGAAAGCCCCACGGCGTGCGCGGTGGCGAGTTTCTCGACCAACGTCAGCGGCGATCGGCTGGACGACATGGGCTGCTCCATCCCCCTCCGCCCCGCGCACTCACCAACACACTTTACCGCGCGGCCTGTCGGAAGGGCGTCGGACGCCCGTCCGCGTCCACGCACACGAGCGTGATGCTCGCCTCCGTCACCGGCACGATCTGCCCGTCCTCGAACCGCTCGGCCTCGACTTCGACGCGCACCGTCACGCTCGTCGTTCCGGCGCGAGTGGTCTGCGTGTAGAGCGACACGACGTCGCCCAGGTGAACCGGCTGCTTGAACTCGACGCGGTCGAGCGCGACCGTGACCCACTTCTGGTTCGTGGACTTCGAGTGGTGACGCGCCTCCACGTACCCCGCCTGGTCGATGTACGAGAGAATCACGCCGCCGAAGATCGTGCCGTAGTGGTTGGTGTCGCGCGGCATGGTGACGACGCGCAGCGCCAGCCGCCGGGGTGCCTGGGCAGATTCCGTCACAACCGGGGGCGTCGTCATGCGCTAGGGTAGAGGCGCACCTAGCCTTGAGCATGACGCAGACCACCGCCCGCGCGATCGAGTTCTCCCGCTGCCGCGCCGCACCCCCGACGCTGGAGGAGTTCATCGCCCTCGATCACGCCGCCCTGGTCGAACGCTATTGCCTGGGCGTCGAGAACTTCTCGCGCCGGCTGTTCGACCTGGACGAACAGCAGCTCGACACGGCCTTCCTCCCTGGCACGACACCCGACGTCGGCCGCTGGCCGGCCCGCGTGCTCCTGGGCCACCTGGCCGACGCCGAACTGGTCTTCTCGCACCGGATGCGTCGCACCGTCGCCGAGGACCGCCCCGTGCTGGCGGTCTTCGATGAGAACGCGCTGATCGATGCGGGGCTTTACAACGGCCCCACGCACCCGGCCGCCGGCTTCGTCGCCGTCATCCACACGCTCCGGCGCTGGACCGGCGAGTGGCTCGGCACGCTCAAAGAGCCCCAGTGGGCCCGGGCGTGCCTGCACCCCGAGCGCGGCGAACTGAGCGTCCGTCGCATCGCCGATTACGCGACCTGGCACCTCGAACACCACGGCTGGTATCTGCAGCGCAAGATCGAGAAACTCCTGGGCCCGGAACCCGCGGGCAAATGCTCCGGCTGCCAGTGCTCAAAGTAAGTTCGCGATGGTCAGCCCGGTGGGCGTCCTGAGGCACCGGGCCGGCCCACGCCGAAACTCCCGACCGCACGCACCGGTTCAAGAGCCGGGGCGGGCGAGTCCCTACGATCGGCGATACATGCACGGGCTCTTCGACCAGCGCCGCTATCTCATCCCCTTTCGGTCGTCGCTGCTCCCGCAGATCTTCACCGACGTGCTGGTGATCGGCACGGGTGTGGCGGGACTCCGTGCCGCGATCGCCGCGGCCCAGGCCGGCAGGGAGACGATTGTCCTCTCCAAGAGCGACATGCCGGAGGCCGACTCGAACACCGCGTGGGCCCAGGGCGGCATCGCGGCGGTCATCAGCCCCGAAGACAGCTTTGATTCGCACGTCGAGGACACGCTCATCGCCGGCGCCGGTCTGTGCGATGAGCCGGTGGTGCGCGAGGTTGTCCGGGGCGCGCCCGGACGGATGGCCGAACTCGCCCGCTGGGGGATGCAGTTCGACCGATCGCGCACGACTCGGCACGAAGCCCCCCCTACCCCCCTCTCTCCGCCTCCGGCTCACACCCCGAGTGTCGGCCGCCAGGCCGGCGAGAACGGCCGCGCCGATCGCGACCGCTCCGTGCTCGAGGGCATCGAGCTCGGCCAGGAGGGCGCGCACTCGCACCCGCGCATCCTGCACGCGCACGGCGACGCCACCGGCAAGGAACTGGCCCGCTGCCTGTTCGCCCACGTCAACGACCTGCCGGGCGTGCGCATCTTCTCGCGCTGCTTCGCGGTGGACCTCATCACCCCCGGCAACGAGCCCGGCTCGCCCGTCATGGGCGCGATTACGTATCACCCGCGCTACGGCCTGCAGATGATCTGGGCGAAAGCCACGATCCTGGCCTGCGGCGGCGCGGGCATGGTCTACCGCGAGACCACCAACCCGCGCTCCGCGACCGCCGACGGCATCGCCATGGCCTACCGCGCCGGCGCCGACGTCGCCGATCTTTCCTTCGTTCAGTTCCACCCCACCACGCTTTACCTCGCGGGTCGCCCGCGATCGCTCATCAGCGAGGCCGTGCGCGGCGAGGGCGCTTTCCTTCTCGACCAATCCGGCCATCGGTTCATGCTCAACGAGCACCCGATGGGCGAACTGGCGCCGCGCGATGTCGTCTCCCGCGCGATCGTCAAGCGACTCGCCAGCCACGGCGGCACACACGTACACCTCGACGTGCGCCACATCAAGGATTTCTCGCGCCGTTTCCCCGGCATCGCCGAGATGCTCGCCTCGTGCGACCTCGACCCGTCGAAGGACCTCATCCCCGTCAACCCCGCCGCGCACTACACCATCGGTGGCGTCTGGTCCGATGCCGACGGGCGCACGAGCGTCCCCGGGCTCTTCGCCGTGGGCGAGACCAGTTGCTCCGGGCTGCACGGCGCCAACCGCCTCGCCTCCAACTCGCTGCTCGAAGGCCTCGTGCTGGGCGAGCGCGCCGGCAAGGCCGCGGCCGGGGTGCAGCCGGGGAGTGTGCCCCCCGCGCCCGTCCCGATCGTGAGCGATATCCGGCCTTCCGATCAGGCCGAACTGGACCTCTCGGACGTGCTCAGTTCCCTGCGCTCGGCGATGTGGCGGAACGCCGGCATCGAGCGTTCGGGCACAAGGCTCCACGACGTCTCGGACATGATCGACTTCTGGGCGAGGTACACGCTGGACAAGATCTTCGACACCCCGGAAGGGTGGCAGGTGCAGAACATGCTCCTGGGCGCCGCCCTCATGGCCAGGAGCGCCGAATGGCGCTGCGAAAGCCGCGGCTGCCACTGGCGCAGCGATTTCTCGTCGCCCCGCGACGAGTTCCACGCCCACGACCTGTGGCGCCGTGGCCGCGAAGAACCGGAACTCGTTCCTGTACGGACCGGTTCCACAGCGGAGGCCCACGCGTGAAGCGCACCGGACTCCAACCCGTGGTCGCGCGGCTCGCGGGCGCGTGCCTGGTCGCGGCGCTGGGCCTTGGCGCCTGCCAGAGCGAGCAGCGCGTCGTGAAGTACAAGCCCTTCCTGAGCGGGATCGACGGCGCTCAGTTCGGGTCGCAGAAGCCGGTGGTGTCACGCACATCAACCGACCCCACGCAGGGCAGCGACGAAAAGCCCCTCATCGAAGAGCTGCCCGACGGGACGAAGGTCATCCGTTCGCGCTCGCCGCGCAACGTCATGTCGCTGCTCGAACTGCTGCTCGACAACGGCGACGACCGCACGCTCATGGACCAGCTCATCTCCGAGAAGACCCGCGAGGAACTCGCGCAGCACGGCTACACGGAGGAGTCGTACCTCGAGTGGCTGCACATCAACCGCCGGGAGATCGCCAAGACCTTCGCCCGGATGCCGCAGGCCGAGAACTCGCCGTTCGTGCTGATCGACCAGCCCGGCGACCGGACGTGGATCATCCGCCTGACCGGGCGCGCCGCGGAGGATGTAGCGTTCACACGCTTCTGGGTCCGCCAGGAGCACGGCGTGTGGAAGTTCCGATGGCTCGACAAGTGACCTTCGTTCAGTCGCCCGCCCGTTCGAACCTGGAGGCAGGATGCTGACCAACGAGTTGATCCGAAGCAAGTTCGACGCCGGGCTGGACTACGCGGCCTACCTCGCGACCGCCAAGCCCCACGAACGCGACAACTGGCACAACTTCCATGCGCGCGCCCGGCTCACGCACGAACAGCAGCGCCTCATCGGCGGCTTTGTGCGGGCGATGAACGTCGTCGTCGTCTCCGGGGCCTGGTGCGGCGACTGCGTGCAGCAGTGCCCGATGCTCGACCACATCGCCCGGGCCCGTCCCGATCTGGTCCGTGTGCGCTTCGTTGACCGCGACCTGCACGCCGACCTGAGCGATCTCGTGCGCATCTGTTCGGGCCAGCGTGTGCCGGTGGCCGTCTTCGCCAACGAGGACTTCGATTTCGTCTCGCTCTTCGGCGACCGCACGCTCAGCCGCTACCGCGCGCTCGCGGCCCGCCAGCTCGGCCCGTCGTGCCCGCTCCCGGGTGCGCCGGTGCCCGACGACGAGATCGCCGCAACACTCGCCGACTGGGTGAACGAGTTCGAGCGCGTGCACCTGCTGCTGAGGCTTTCGGGCAAGCTCCGCCAGCGGCACGCGGACTGAGTCCGCGATCGTGGCATCACGGGGCCGGTTTGGGGACCAGCAGCACGCGGATGCCCGCCAGGCGCTCGGCACGCTCCCGCACAGCCCCGGGCTTCTTGTCCTGCCTGGGGTCGGGCGACTCAAAGAGCGACGCGTACGCGAAGATGCCCAGCCCGCTGGGGGCCTGGCGGCGCGCCGTCGAGAACTGCGCCGCGCTGCGCGACGGCGCGTGCAGGTACACCCCGATGCCCGGTGTGACGGCCTTTCCGGGGCAGGCGACCACCCACTCGCCCAGTTCCCGCGCGAACTGGTCGTCCTTCTCGCAGTAGATCATCGGGTACGCCCGGTCCAGCGTGCCCTCGTTGAGCCACTGCGCAGCCTCCTGATCGAACCCGAGCGCCGTCTTGGGAGTCCGCCAGACCGCGCCCGAGATCACCAGCCCGGGCCGCGCGACGCGGCACTCGCGGGCGATGCGCCGGACCAGACCGGTGATCTTCCCGCGCCGCCACGCCGCGATCTGCGCGCGATGCTCGGGGAGTTCCCGATCGGTCAGACGAACACCCTGCTCCTTGGCGTATCGGTCCAGCGTGCCGGGGTCTTCCATCAGGCGCAGGCTCTTGTTCGCCGTCTCGTTCACGAAACGGACGTAGTCCAAGTGCAGGCCGTCGACCGGGTACCGCGTGACGATGTCCAGGGCCACCGCCGCGATGTGGTCCTGCACCGCCGGCAGCGTGAAGTTCACCGTGACGTAATGCTCGTTGAGGGCCTGCGGCTTGTTCGACGCGTCGCGGACGATCCAGTCCGGGTGCCGGTAGTACATGTGCCCCTGCGCCCGGGGCGGCTGCGTCCCCTTCCACATCGGCATGACGTTCATCCACGCGTGCAGACGCAGCCCGCGCGCGTGCGCGGAATCCACCGCTGCGCGGAGCGGATCGAAGCCCGGGGGCACGAGCCTTCCGCCTGGGCCGGGCGTGCAGATGTCCTCACCCCACGGCTCGAGGCTCGAAGGGTAATAGGCGTCCGCCTGGCCGCGCACCTGCCACAGAACATCCGTGACCCCCAGCGACGCGGCACGCTGCATGATCTGGTCCACGTCCTCCTGGGTCTTGAAGTCCCAACGCGTGACCCACAGCGCCACGACAGGCTCGGCGGAGTGCGTGGGCAAGGGCCGCGCGGGGGCCGACGGGGCGCCGGCCGATCGGGGCTTGTGCGAAGTCCTCGCCGGCTCGGCCTCGGCGTTCACCATCGCGCACCCGGCGCAGAGCACCACCAGCACGAACAGCAGTCGCGACATCATGCCCCAAGGATCGTCCAGAACCCGGAAAAAACTCTACTCCGCGGGCCCTACATTTCCCGGCGGCAGGACGGCAAATGCGGCGATGTCCGCGCTTTTCCTCCGATGATGGACTCTTCGCAAACGCACCGACCCGACCCGACCCGACCCGGCCCCGACTCCACGATGAGCGAGAACAACACCATCCCGGCGGCGCCGTTCCCGATCGCTCTGGTCGGGGCCGGCGGCATCTCGGCCGCCCACGTTGACGCATGCAAGGCCAGCGAGGGGCGCCTCCGGGTCGTCGGCGTCGCCGACCCGAACCCGCAGGCCCGGGCGCGCGTCGCGGCCCAGACCGCGGCCACGCCCTTCGCCGACGAACGCGAGATGTTCGACGCCATCCGCCAGGGCGAGCTCCGAGCCGAGGCGGTCGTCGTCTGCACGCCGTCGAACACGCGCATGACCACCGTGCTCCCCGCGCTCGACCTGCCGGTGGGCGTCCTGTGCGAGAAACCGCTCGCGCACAGGCTGGACGAGGCCCTGACGCTGGCGCAGAAGGCCGGCGCCCGCAAGCGGATCGCCGCCGTCGGCTATTGCCACCGGTTCACCCCCGCCGTGGTGAAACTCGGCGAACTTCTCGAGAAAGGCGTTCTGGGCGAACTCACCCGGTTCGAGAATGTCTTCTCCACGCACTTCCCCGCCCAGAAAGAGCGCTGGCCGTCGGACCCGGCCGTTTCCGGCGGAGGGTGCTTCATGGACACCGGCTGCCACAGCCTCGATCTTTTCGCGTTCCTCGTGGGCCCGCCCAGCGTCAAGTCACTCATCACGCGCTCGGCCTGGGAAGGCCGGGGCGAGACCAGCGCCACGGCGCTTGTCGAGGCAGGCGGCGGCCCGCACGCCGGGGTCGCGGGCGTGATCATCTCCAGCTGGCTCGAGCCCGACCGGTTCAAGCTGCGTCTCATCGGAACCGAAGCGAGCGCGGTGTACGACTACCTGCAGCCGCACCAGGTCGCGGTGACGTTCGTCGACGGGCGTGCCGAGAAGATCGACGTGTACCCGCACGAGCGGCGATTCCTGCTCCAACTCCTGGCGTTGAGCGAGGCCGTCCGCGACGGCGAGAAGAGCCAGCTCGCGACCTTCGACGACGGAGTCGTTGTCGCCCGCTCGATCGACGAGGCCTACAGGCTCGGCGGCGCCGGCGCGCACAAGTCTTCCGCGCCCCGATGACCACCGGCGCCCTCAACCTCGCCCAGTTCACGGCGCTCGACTGGGGCGTGCTCGTCTTCTACTTCGTCGTCGTCCTCAGCCTGGGCACCGTCATCGGCCTTGTCCATCGCGTGCGCGGCTCGCGCGACTACTTCCTCGCCGCCCGCGCCATGCCCGGCTGGGTGGTCGCCATCTCCGTGCTCTCTACCGCCCAGTCCGCCGCGACGTTCATCGGCGGGCCGGGACAGTCTTATGCCGGCGACCTGACGTACCTCTCCTCCAATATCGGTCAGGTCATCGCCGCCCTGATCCTCGCCTGGGCGTTCATCCCGGCGTACTACCGCGCCGGAGTCACCACGCCCTACGAACTGCTCGAGTCGCGATTCGGCCCCACCGGGCGCGTCGCCACGAGCATCACGTACCTCGTCGGGCGCATCTTCTCCTCCGGAAGCCGCGTCTTCATCGGCGCGCTGCCCATGTCGCTGGTCGTCTTCGGCGATACCTCGCCCGGGCACATGGCCGCCTCCATCGGCATCGTCACCGTCGTCGGCACGCTCTACGCCCTTCTCGGCGGCATCCGCAGCGTCATCTGGACCGACGTGCTGCAGGTCGGCGTGTACATGGGCTCGGCGCTACTCGCCATCGTGTTCCTCTGCCGCCACATCGAGGCACCGATCGGAGACGTTGTCCGCGAACTCGCCAGGCCGGTTCCCGGCGGCGGGTCCAAGCTCACGCTCTTCCGCACGGGCTTCGAATCCGGTCACTACGACTTCACGCAGCAGTACACGCTCGTCACCGCCTTCATCGGCTTCACGCTCATGGGCCTGGCTTCCTACGGCATGGACCAGGACCTGGTGCAACGCCTGCTCACCTGCCGCAGCGCCCGCAAGGGGGCATGGAGCGTGATCAACGGTGTGCTCGTCGGCATCCCCGCAGTGGCCGTATTCCTCGTCATTGGCCTGCTCCTGTTTGTCTACTACCAGCGCCCCGAACTCGCCGGCGCGACCCACGCGCCCGGCGGAAAAGAGAAGATCTTCCTGCAGTACATCCTCGACACCATGCCCTCCGGGATCACCGGTCTGATGATGGCCGGCCTCTTCGCCGCGGGTATGGCGCCCCTCACCTCCATGTCCTCCTCGTTCGTCGGTGATGTCTACAAGCGCTTCAGACCCGGGGAATCCGACGAGCACTACCTCCGCCTCGGGCGCTGGGGCGTCGTCGGGTTTGGAGTCCTCCTGGGGCTCTTCGCCTGCGCGTGCATCGGCTGGTACGACTCGAACCGCACCACGCTCATCGACTTTGCGCTCGGCGTAATGACCTTCGCCTATGCCGGGCTCCTCGGCGTCTTCTTCACCGCCATGTTCACCCGCCGCGGCAGCCCCGCGTCCTGCGTCGCCGCCCTTCTCACCGGTTTCGTCGTCATCGCGCTCACCGAACCGGCCGTGTGGCGCAGCCTCACGCTGCGCCTCGGACAGAGCGACTGGGGCGACTTGCCGTTGGCTTTTCCGTGGCGACTCACCCTCGGCGCGGCGGTCTCGACCGCCGTCTGCCTCACCGGCTCGCCTCGGCGCGGCGGTCCGCCGAAGCGTTTGGCGGCAAGCGGAACGGGCGAGTAGCATCAGCCCATGCCGGACGACGGCCCCCCAACCCCGCCCACCCAGGCGACGAGCGGCGTCTGCCACCTCTTTTTCGCCTACGACGTGGCGCAGGCCATCGACCTCAAGAAGGCCGAGGAGATCCTGTCCCGCCAGTCGGGGATGGATCAGGGGCACGAAGAGATCCGTGTCACTCGCCGCGCCCCGGCCGCGCTGGGCTATCAATCGCGCCCGGTCAAGATCAGTTTCCCCTGCGCCGGCGTGCGCGTCGCCGGCCTCGAAACACTCGCCCGCTGCGAGGTGCTGGTCTTCGACTTCGGTGCGCTGAGCGTTTCGCTCCGCATCCCGCTGGCGTGCGATCTCGCCCGGCTCGTCGAGCTCGGCCACGCACTCTACGACAACCCCGAACTGCTCGACCACGCACGGGTCATCGTCGAGCGCACCGTCGCGATGCTCAGCGGCGGGGCCTTCCCCGCCGGAGCCTCCGCTCGTTCCTCCGCCCCCGCACTGCCCGGCGCGGCCCTTTCCGCCGGCGCGCTCTCACGCTACTCGCTCGACCACGCCGTCGAGGATTACGTCGTCTACCAACTCACCGGACCGATGCTCGGCTTGCGCCCGCCATCGGCCCCGAGCGACGCCGGGGTCGCCCCGCCCACCGCCCGCGAACTCGTCCGACGCCACGCCCAACTCGTGGCCAAGATGCTCCGCGCCGAGCGCGGCCCGATGTCCGATGAGGAGACCGACGAAGCGCTGGCGATGCAGGCCAGCTACGCACCGTCCGATGTCGTCGTCGTCGACTGGAACGCCGCCGTGATCGCCGACACCTCCGCCGCGCCCGAAGACGGTGAGGACGTGCTCGCCGTCCTCGAGTACGCGAACGTCGAGCTCCTCGAGATGCGGGCGCTCGACGACCGGCTCGACCGGGCCGTCGACGAGGCCTACGCCGCCGTCGTCCGCAGCCCCGAGGGGGAGCCCGCGCTCGCGGGCCTGCTCGGCGGGTTCGCGGGGCTCGGCGGGGCGCGTTTGCGCGCCGTGGCCCGTCTCGCGATGGACAGCGCCGTGCTCTTCGAGGGCGTGAACAACGCGATCAAACTCGTCGGAGACCAGTACCTCGCGCGCGTCTACCGGCTCGCCGCCCGGCGCTTCCACCTCGCCGAGCGTGACGAGGCCATCCTCCGAAAACTCCAGACCCTGGAGAACATGTACGACAAGATGTCGAGCCAGGCCGCGGCCCGCCGGCTCGAGATCCTCGAGTGGATCGTGATCGCGCTCATCGCTCTGTCGCTCGTGCTGCCCTATTTCACGTCGATGCACTGACACGCAGCGCCGCGTCGGAAAAGAGCCCGGGCACCGCACGGCCGCGCCACGAGCGTTCCCCAAAGTGAACCGGCCGCCCCTCGAGAGGGCGGCCGGAGTGGTCAATCCGCATGGGCGGGCGTTTGCGGCCTTACTTCTTCGCGGGCTCGGCAGCCTTTTCCTTGCCGCCGCCGGAGGCCATCGCGCTCTTGGCTTCTTCGTCCGTCAGACGCGTCACGCTGTTGATCGTCACCGGGTCGCGCGGCACGTCCTTGTGCGGCCCCTTCGACACCGTCGGCACACCGACGATCTTGTCGACCACGTCCATCCCGCTCACGACGCGCCCGAAGACCGCGTACGCCGCGCCGTCCCGCGGCTGGTCGAGGAAGTTGTTGTCCGCGACGTTGATGAAGAACTGGCTCGTCGCCGAGTCCGCCACCGCGGTGCGCGCCATCGCGAGCGTGCCGCGCGTGTTCTTGAGGCCGTTCTGCCACTCGTTCTTGATCGGAGCATCGGTCTTCTTCTCGGACATGTTGGGCAGGAAGTTGCCGCCCTGGATCATGAAGCCGGGAATGACGCGGTGGAAGATCGTGCCGTCGTAGTGCTTCTTGTCGACGTACGACAGAAAGTTCTTGGTCGAGATCGGCGCGTGCTCGTTGTCGAGCTCGATCACGATGTCGCCTTTGCTCGTGCTCATCTTGACGTAGTACACCTTGGCCACTTCCTGCTCCTTGGATGCTTCGGTCTTCGGATCCTGCTCATTCTTGGCGTCGGGCTTGGCCGGCTCCCCCTTGGCCGGCTCCCCCTTGGCCGGTTCGGACTTGGCCGGCTCCGTCTGTGCCGGTTTCTCCTTCGACGGCTCATCGGCGAAGGCCGCGGGCGCAACGCCCATCAGACTCCCCGCCAGCACCAGCGACAAAGCGAGTTTCCCGAGCGGCGCAAACACGGCGCGGCTGCTGTGACGATCCATCGGCGACATCTCCTGATCTATGGGCGATCTGTCCACGAGCCCCCACTGTAGCCCGCCCTTCCGGCGGCGCTCCCCGCGCCACACCCCCCAACGCGGCTACATCACGCTGGGTCATACCGCCTGCACCGCCGCCGGATGCCGTCTGTGCGCACGCGCGGACCGAAGAAAAGTCCCTTGATTCAAGTCGTCGCGGTGGGGTTCTTTACCGAACGATGCTCAGCGCGGATAACGGAACTCCGCCGGCACCTTCGGCGGTCCCTCCGGGCGATAGTCCCCGTCGTCCCATCGGTCGAGCGTCGTGATCACCCGCGCATCGAGCGTGGCGGCGTGCCCGTCGAGGAACACGCCGTTGGCGCCCCGCCCGTGGCGCGTCGGATCAATCCGCTGGAGCAGTTCAGGCGTATTCACGCCACCCACCACGTTCGACGGGCTGTGCATGTCGTACACATACGCCAGCGACCAATCGGTCGCCCCGGGCGTGTACCAGCCGTCGTAGTGAACCCGGTTCGTGTCGTCGCCGAAATCCGAGAGGTAGAGCGTGTCGAACGGTCGCAGGTAGCGGTTCATCTGCGTCGGGCGCTTGGCGAACGTGTTCGAGACGCCCCGCGCCCGGAACGAGATGCCGTTGTTCACGTAGTGGATGTTGTGCCCGTCCGGCGGGCGCGCCGGATCGTGATAGAACTCGGCGCGCGCGTAGCGATCCCCCACGCCCCCGTTGGGGTCGGTGTCCGGCGCCACCACGGACACCCGCGAGTCCAGGAACGGGCGCAGCACGAACGGCCACGCCGGGTAGAGCCACTGCACCGGGGTGCCCGTCGGCTCGGACCGGCCGCTCTCGCGCGGCGTGTATTCCTTGAACTGCTCGCTGTACATCGCCAGCGCCGTGCCGATCTGCCTCTGGTTTGAGAGGCACTTGATCGTCCGCGCCGCCTCTCTTGCCCCTCGCATCGCCGGGAGCAGGAGCCCCACCAGCAGCGCGATCACGCCGATGACCACGAGCAGTTCGATGAGCGTGAACCCGCGACCCCGACCGCCGCGCGCCCCGGGGGCAATGCGGCACCGGCCCGCCGGGTTGTTCCATCGTTGCCGCACGTGAGCAATATATCGGACAACGCCCTCTCTTCAAGAAAAAGCCCGCCGGCGAACGCGCCGGCGGGCCTGAAACCGCACTTTCTCTCGGGTTGATCCCCGACGGGCCTCTCAGTGCCCGGCGTGCTCGTCGCCGTCCGATTCGGCATCCGCGGTCGTCGAGTTGGGGAGCGGTTCGCTCGTCGGTTCGGCCTTGGTCGCCGCGCGAGCGCTGGGCTTGGCGTTCTCCTTCGAGGCCACGGTCGGCGTCGCGGGGTTGTCTTTGGGCAGGTTCATCGCCTCGATGAGCTGCTGCTGCCACGGGTGCTCACCGATGAACTCGACCTTGCCCGTCGAAATGTCGTACACCGCGCCGATGAGTTTGACCTGGCCGTTCTGAACCATGGTCGCGGTCAACGGGCTGGTCTTGAGCAGGTCGAACATCTGCTGATAGACATTCTCCCGCACCGCGATGTTGAGGAACTCTTCGCCCGTCGCGTTGGGCTGCGTCTGACGCGCACGCTCCACCGCCGGCGTGATCTCCGCGATGAGCGAATCGATGTTGTGCCCCGGGTGGGCGTTGGCCGCCGCCGCCTTCACCGCGCCGCACCCCGTGTGACCCATCACCAGGACGAGCGGCGTGTGCAGGTGCTCGACGCCGTACTCGATCGTGCCCGCGGCGTGATTACCGATGACGTTGCCCGCCACGCGCGACACGAACACCTCGCCCACGCCGCGGTCGAACAGACGCTCGACCGGGCATCGCGAGTCGGCGCACGTGATGACGGTCACAAACGGGTGCTGTCCCGCGGCGGTCTCGCGCCGGCGCGAAGCGTCGGAGTTCGGCGAGGCCGTGTTGCCGCTCACCCACCGGGCGTTGCCCTCCTTGAGCATCGCCAGCGCCTCGTCGGCGGTGTACGTCGCCTGCTGCTCGTTGCTGTTGCCGGCGCCGGTGTCGGTCTTGGTCGTGTTCTTTGACTCGGCCGTGGTTGTGTTCGCGTCGGGGTTGGCGCTGTTCTCGTTGCCGTTCGGGGCGTTCCCGCCGGCCATGCTCAGTTCAGCGGGCGTGCTCTTGCCCGAGGTCTTGCTGTTCGACTTGTTCTCGCCCGAACGCGCCTCGGTCGATCCCGGGTTGTTTCCCTTCCCCGGCTTGCCGGCGGGCGTGTTCGCCGCGGGCGCGCCGGAGCGCGGCTCGGTCGACTTGTGCGTGTTGTCGCTCGCGGACAGAGCCGCGGACGTGCCGAGAACGATCAGAACGGCCGCAGCCGTACGTGCAGCCATCGCGCGCGAAAGACCCATGGTCCAAGCCTCCTGAAGGAACCCGCGCGGGAAATCGCGCGGGGTATCCCCGAGTCATCGGACGCCCGGTGGCACGGCTCAACATGGCTCACCTTGGCCAGTCTGCCCGAACCGGTGGGTACGCGGCACAACCCGCAGGAGACGCACCCGAACCTGACCCCCTCAAACCATCGCGGGCACAACCAGGTCGCACAGTTCGCACTCGACCCGCTCGCGCCCAAGCCAGGTCGAGATG
>CALMQD010000152.1 GCA_937871415.1 uncultured Phycisphaerales bacterium
GGGTCAAGGCGCGGGTGGCTCTGTGCGTGTTCGCGCTGGTGTATGTCGCGTCGGGCTGGGTGGGGGTGGAGTGGACAATCGTGCCGTCGTTCGCGGTCGGGGTTGGGAGTGGTATGGTGGGGTGCTCGTGGCTGGAAGGTGCGGAAGAAGACACTCCGGTCGATCAGTGTCCGCACAGTCCCAAGCGAGGAATCCATACGTATCCGGGTCGGTTTAGCTTCTATTTTGTGCCCGACATCTACGTTGGCGTTGAAGTCGGGTGCGTAGGTGTGCCGCTCTACTTCGTGCCGCTGGCATGGTTGCCGTGGCCGCTGTGGAAGGCTGTGTCGCGGCGTCGGCGGCGCCAGCGCGGGCTGTGCGAGCGGTGCGGGTATCCGCGCGTGAAGAGTGCGGCGGGTGGGGCGAGTGCGGCGGGAGTCGGCGGCATGACCGGGGCGGAAGGCGGACCTGCCGCGGCGGCGGGCGCAGTGTGCCCGGAGTGCGGGTGGGGTGAATCGTGGCAAGTCTGCGATGCGGCCGTGAAGCGGGGCGCGTGAGCACCCGTCGCTGACGCTCCGGGCTCATTGGGCAAGCGAAGCACGAACTTCGGGCCGCCTCTCCTGTTGTTCCCTCTCTTCTCTCTCTCTCTCTCTCTCTCTCTCTCTCTCTCTTTCTCTCTCGTGCCAATGCAGAGGCAATGGGCACCGGTGAGCGGCGTGTGAATGCGCGACATTCGCCGCGCAACGTATGAATGCAGAGTAGTAGTAGATGCACGGCCAAGGAACACCCGATCGTGGTGGGTATTCATTATGAATTCAGTGAAAAAAGACTGATGAGTTTGCTCACGCGGCTGGGGGGAGGAGCGACTGAGAGGGAGGCCGACGGGGCGCGTTCGCCGGGGAGCGCTCGGTGAGGCCGCGGCGCCGAGGATGCGGCGTGGCGGCGGAGCGCGTTTGCGCGGCCGCGTGAGCAAGGAGGATGGAGATGAGACCGAACGGAGGCTTGAGAGAGGTACTGGGAGTTCGACGGGCGGGGCTGGGCGCGGCGGGGGCGCTCGCGGTGTGTTGGACTGCGGGCGCGGCGCTGGGGCAGGGCGGGTGCAACGTGCCGGTGACCGAGGCGCTGCCGCCGGCGCTGTTCACGGTGACGAGGAGCACGACGTATCTGTGGACGGACGGGGCGAACCGCCCGGTGACGGAGTTCTCGCAGGCGTTCGCGTACGCGACGGCGATCGGGCTGATGGACTGCGACGTGGTGGTGTCGGCGAGCGGGCCGAACGTGAACTACTTCTGGGGGACGTGGCCGGTGCACATCGTGGCGTCGGGCGGGAACGGGCAGGTGAACAGCGATTTCGGGCCCGGGCCGGTGAGCGCGACGGGGAACGGACCGCCGTGCGTGAACGTGGAAGGGACGTCGACGAACTTCGTGATCGACACCAAGTGCTTCAGGGGCTACCTGGCGATGGCGGATGCGAGCGTCGGGCCGGGCCCGTGGTGGTCGAACATCCTGGCGCAGAGCTACATCCAGACGTCGGTGGGGCCGGAGGTGGTTCACTCGTCGAACTGGATTCCGAACCCGGACGACGATCACAACTCGTGGGGCTGGGGCGCGGGCGCAGCGAGCGCGTCGACAGCGGTGGAGTTTTCGTACACGTCGTCGGGCGAGATCACGATCGACGACCAGGTCGGGGTGTCGATCCCGGGCGATCTGGACCGTCGTCGGATCGTTGTGCCGCTGTACTCGACGCCGGGCGGGGGTTCGGCGGGCGGGGCGGCGATCTTCACGCCCAACGGGCACACGACCGGCGGCGTGGCGACGATCACGGACCTGGGGGGCGGGAGTTACCAGATCGATCAGAGCGCGGTGCTGCCGTTCAGCGGCGCGGGCGACACGTTCACGACGCGGACGGTATCGGGGAACGACGGGGCGTTCGACGCGGACTGCGACGGGCGGCTGACGGGCGCGGACTTCGACGTGGTGGACTCGTGGATCGGTACGAGGATCTCGGAGATCGAGGAGGTGCCGGGGGCGACGTGCCCGCGGAATGAGGATGGAACGCCGAACCAGCTGGCCGCGAGGTTTGATTTCAACAACAACGACGAGATCGACTATGACGACAAGTACACGCTGGACGCGATCCTGACGGCGTTGTGGACGATCGGTCAGCAGCCGAACCTGTTCGGGGACGCGAACGGGGACGGGGTGATCGATTGCGCGGACAACTGCATGACGGCGACGGCGTGGGGCTCGGTGGTGACGGACGCGACGTACCTGGCCGGGCTGGACTATGACCTCGACGGTGACAACGACGGCGCGGACCAGGAGGCGTACGGCGCGCTGCGGGTGTGTCCGGCGGACGCGAACCACGACGGGAGCGTGACGACGCAGGATATCTTTGACTTCCTGAATCTGTGGTACGCGAGCGACCCGGCGGCGGACTTCAACGGTGACTCGGCGATCACGACGCAGGACATCTTCGACTTCCTGAACGAGTGGTTCGCGGCGACGCCGTGCTGAGGCAAGGTCGAGCGTCGAGGCGCTCGAGCGTGAGCCCGTGTGCCGTGTGCGAATCTATCCCTCTCCCCTTCCCGCCTGAACCTTGGGCGGGGAGGGATTTTTCTTTGGCCGCGGGCGCGAGCGGCTTCAGAGCGCGGGCGGGGCGGGCTGGATGAGTTCGGGGGAGTTGTTGCGCGGGTTGCCGAC
>CALMQD010000153.1 GCA_937871415.1 uncultured Phycisphaerales bacterium
AGGCGACAATCACGTCCGCGTGGGCGGCGCCGGGTTCCCCGCCGGCGCGGCCGGGGGGCGGAGCCGGCGAGTTCGGCGTGGGTGAGTTCGGCGCGGGCGGGTTCACAGGCGTTCAACCAGGCCGGCGACGGCCTTCTTGATCGGCGCCCACGCGGCGCCGGGGCTCTTGTTGATCGTGAACCACGCCGGTGTTCGCCCGGGCTCGCCCGCGATCAGCGCCCCCGACACCCCCGGCACCGAGAGCAGCGAGACCGCCAGGGCGTCGCCCGCGCTCTGCGCCTCGGCCAGCGAGCGGAATGCGCGCGTCGCCGGCGCGGGCCCGGTGTCCGCCGCGCTCAGAACGCACTTGAGCGCGTGGGGGTTGGGGGTGGCGTGGAACTCGCACGTGGCTCGCGGCATCGCGCAGAGGGTACGGGCGAGCGAGGAGCCCCGGCGGCGCGCGGGTATGCCCCGGCGCACGGGTGTACACTCCGGAATCGTGCCGACCTTCGAGCGAGTAGAGCGGTTGTTCCAGCGGATCGGGTCCTACCCGTGGTGGGAGACCGCGCTCGAGTTCACCATCATCTTCGTCGTGGTCTACGCGATCTTCCGCTTCGTGCGCGGCACACGCGCCGCGGGCGCGCTCAAGGGCACGCTCCTGCTCATCGTCATGGCGACGCTGCTGGTGCGCGTGCTGGGCCAGCAGGAGACCTTCCAGCGGCTGCGGTTCCTGTACGACAACTTCCTCACGTTCCTCGCCGTCACGCTCATCGTCGTCTTCCAGCCCGAGCTGCGGCGCGGGCTGATCCGGCTGGGCGAGGCCCCGATCATCCGGCGCGGGGGGGCGGCGGCCGGCACCGTCGCCGACGCCGTGACCGACGCCTGCACCTACTTCTCCCGCGCCAAGTTCGGCGCGCTCATCGTGCTCGAGCGTGACACGAAACTGCGGACGCTGACCGAGGGGGGCACCGAGCTCAATGCGCGCGTGTCGTCGCGCCTGCTCAAGACCATCTTCTTCCCCGGGTCGGCCCTGCACGACCTGGCGGTCATCATCTCGCACGGGCTCATCACCTCCGCGAGCGTGCAGCTGCCCCTGGCCGAGCCCGAGGACATGCCCGACCCGACGCTGGGCTCGCGCCACCGCGCGGCGGTGGGCCTGAGCAAGGAGTGCGACGCGATCATCGTCGTCGTTTCCGAAGAGACCGGGCACATCTCCATCGCCGAGCGCGGGCGGCTCATCACGAACCTCTCGCCCGAGACGCTCAAGAGCGAGCTCTACCGGCGGCTGGGCGTCGGGACGGTCGCGGTCAAGACGGAGACGGCGTCGGCGGCGTGAACGTTGTGATCGGGCGCCGCCGCCAGGAGTTCGGCATGGACGAGTCGAAACAGGTCACCTTCGGCGCCGAGGTCCGCACGCTCGTCTTCGCGCTGCTCGTGACCGCGCTCATCTGGGTCTGGGCCGAGGGCCAGAGCGTCTCGGGCATCGCGGTGCCCGTGCGCGTGGCGCTGCCCGACGGCAGTTCGGGCGATCTCGAGCTCGATTCGCCGGAACTCTCGGACCACACCGCGAGCGCCGTGCTGCGGTTCGAGGGCGCGACCCTCGCGCTCGACGCGGCGACCTCGCTCCGCGGCGCGACGCTCACGCTCGAGCCCGGGTCGCCCGGCCTGCCCACCGGTCCCGGGCCCAGCCAGGTCGTGGACCTGCAGCGGGCGCTCGCGCGAAACCCCGAGGTGGCGCGCCTGGGCGTGCCGCTCTCCTCGGTCGAGCCCGCGTCGCTGGTGGTGAGCGCCGTGCGCCTGGCGACGCGCGAGTTGCCGGTGCGCGTGGAACTGGCGCGCGAGATCCCGCTCGCGGGCGACCCGTTGCCGGGGGTGCAGAAGGTGCGCGTGCGCGTGCCCGAGGCGCTGGTAGACAAGATCCCCCCCGGGACGCAGGTCGTCGCGACCATCAGCGAGGAGCAACTGCTCTCGCTCCGGGGCGAGGGGCTCGAGACCGTCAAGGCCGTCTGCCGCCTGCCCGCGGCGCTGGGCGACATCAAGCCCGTGCGCTTCCAGCCCGACTCGGTGAGCGTGGCGCTGCGCGTGCGCCAGGCGCTGGAGACGGCCAAGCTCCCCGCGGGCATCCCGGTGTGGTACAGCCTCCCGCCCACCGAGGACTCCAGCAGGTGGACGATCGAGGTCGTTGACAAGTTCCTGCCCGAGGTCACGGTGACCGGCCCGGCGGAGCAGATCGCGCGCCTGTCGCGAGGCGGAAACGCCGGCGGTAACAGCGGGAACACCGGCGCTGCGGGCAATCCGCCCGCGCCCACGCCCGCGCCGACACCCGGGGCGGGCACGAGCGCCGGCGAGCCCATCCTCCAGGCGCTCGTCGAACTCACCAGCGACGAACGGGCGAGGGCGACGCAACCCGCTGCGGGCGCTCCGGGCCCCGGCGCCGGCAAGGGCGCGGTGCTCACCAAGCCTGTCGTCTTCACCGGCCTGCCGCCGAACGTGAGCGTCCTCAACCCGCCGACGGTGCAGGTGCGGGTCTCGAAGGCGGGGAGCGGCGGCGGTGGTGCAGGCGGAGCAAGCGGGGGCGCCGGAGTCACCAACCCGACCCCGGGCGAGGCGCAGTCGAACTCAGATCGTGAGTGAGCGCTTCGCGGTTCTTACTGCCCGCAGACGCCGAACTCGCCGAACCAGGAATCCAAGAAGCCGAAGAGGTCGGCGACGGTGACAGCGTTGTCGCTGTCGAAGTCGGCGCTGGGAGTGCCCGGCGTGCCGCCGGGGAACTGGGTAAACCACGCGTCGAGAAAGGCGAAGAGGTCGGCGACGGTGACGCCGCCCGTGTGGTCGAAGTCCGCCGAGCACGGGTTGTCGACGCCGAAGACGTCCTGCGTGCGCCGGGAGAGTTCGAGCGACCAGGCGACCAGGGAGCCGACGTCATTGCCCGCGGCGTCGGTCACGCGCAGGGTCCACGCGCCGTTGGGATCACGCCCGTTGAACGCGGCGAGGATGTCGACCGGGGGCCGCTGACCGCTGGCGACCGGCGCCAGCGGCGGGTTCGGGCACGTGAAGGTGTCGACGACGCCGTCCTCGATGCCGACGTTCAGTCCCGAGTTCGGGATGGGGTTGAGGATGGCGCAGGAACGCTGGAACAGGAGCGAGCGGACGCCCGTGGGCACGTGGGTGAGTTCGAAGTAGATGTCGGTCACGAACGGGTGCGCGATCTGCACATTCACGCGGACGTGCCCGAGAGTGCCGGCGAAGCCGGAGACGTTGATCGTGTCCTCGACGAAACCGGGGTCGGGAATGGCGACGTTGGGAGAGGAGGAGTAGGTGGTGGCGGGCCCGTACTGCGTGTTGCACGGCGAGTTGTCGCCGTTGTAGGAGCCGCCGACGCTCAGGCACTCCGCGGCGGAGCGCAGTTGGCACACGGTCTGGCCGCCGACGTTGACCCCGCACGCGCCGAGGGTGAAGCGCGGCGTCACGGCGAACGTGAAGTTCGGGAGGAACGACTGGTAGAAGGAGGCCACACGGACCTTGTACGTCTGGCCGGCGACGAAACTGAAATCGAGCGAGGCGTTGGTGGCGACGCACGCCGGTCCGTTGTCGTCGTTGCAGGCGAGCTGGTTCTGGACGGTGCCGGGGCAGGCGCTGTGAACGGAGAGGATGGTGTCGCCGCCCGAGCCGCAGGTGGAGAGGCGGTAGATGCCGGTGATGGCTGGAGTGAAGGAGTACCAGACGTCCCTGAAGCCGCCGTTGGAACAGCTGCTGAGCCCGTCGGTGTTGCAGTTGACCTGGCTGCCGGAAGTCGTGGTGGTGCTTCCGACGGCGATGGCCTCCGCGCAATCGTCGTTGATGGCCTGCGCGAACGAGAGGCCGCAGATCGACAGCGCGGCCGTGAGCGAAGTGGCGACGGACTTCATCATGGATCGGTGCCTTGGGTTCGACGTCCTGGCCGCTCGGCGGGGGCCTGAGCGCCCGGTGGGAGGCCGATCGGCGAACAGACCGATCAGCCCCGTCCCACTTTTATACCACACCAGCCCCGAAGATCCAGACGCCGTAGCGGGGCTTTCGGCCCCCGGCCCCGGGGCGGTGGGGCGAATTCGCGTTTCCATGCCCCCATCTCGGATCGAGCGAGAGTGCGTCCCCAAACACACCCCGTTCGGGGCCGGTTTGGCGCTTCGGGGCGCTGACAACCCCCCGGCAAGCGTCTACCCTCTTGCCCCTCCCCCGTCTCCCCTCCTCCCGAGGGACCCGGAACTCCACCCATGAAGATCAAGACCGACGAAATCACCAGCGTCATCAAGCAGGAGATCGCCCAGTTCGCCCAGGAGCTCGAGATCTCCGAGGTCGGGCGCGTCGTGGAAGTCGGCGACGGCATCGCCCGCATCTACGGCCTCTCCAAGGCCATGGCCGGTGAGATGCTCGAGTTCCAGACCTCGCACGGCACGGTCACCGGCCAGGTCTTCAACCTCGAACTCGACACCGTCGGCGCCGTTATCTACGGCGACTACCTCCACGTCAAGGAAGGCGACCTGGTCAAGAGCACCGGGCGTCTGCTCGAAGTCCCCGTCGGCGAGGCGCTGCTCGGGCGCGTTGTCGACGCGCTGGGCCGCCCGATCGACAACGGCCCGGCGATCCAGGCGGCGGAGTACCGCAAGGTCGACATCATCGCGCCCGGCATCGCCGAGCGCCAGCCGGTGCACGAGCCGCTGCAGACGGGCATCAAGGCCGTCGACTCGATGATCCCGATCGGCAAGGGCCAGCGCGAGCTGATCATCGGCGACCGCAAGACGGGCAAGACGGCCGTGGCGATCGACACGATCATCAACCAGAAGCAGTTCTGGGGCACGCCCGACGCGGTGGTGTGCATCTACGTCGCCGTCGGCCAGAAGGAGTCGACGGTCGCGGGGATCGTCGAGACGCTCAAGAAGTACGGCGCGATGGACTACACCATCGTCGTGAACGCCGGGGCCTCGGACCCCGCGCCGATGCAGTACATCGCACCCTACGCCGGGTGCACGATGGGCGAGTACTTCATGTGGCAGGGCAAGGACGGCAAGACGCCCAAGCACGCGCTGTGCATCTACGACGACTTGTCGAAGCAGGCCGTCGCGTACCGCCAGTTGTCGCTGCTGCTGCGGCGTCCGCCCGGGCGCGAGGCGTACCCCGGCGACGTGTTCTATCTCCACTCGCGCCTCTTGGAGCGCGCGACGAAGCTCAGCAACGAGAACGGCGCGGGCTCGCTGACGGCCCTGCCCGTGATCGAGACGCAGGAAGGCGACGTCTCGGCGTACATCCCGACCAACGTCATCTCGATCACCGACGGCCAGATCTACCTCGAGCCCGAACTGTTCTTCGCCGGCGTCCGCCCCGCCATCAACGTCGGCATCTCCGTGTCGCGCGTCGGCGGCAACGCCCAGATCAAGGCCATGAAGCAGATCGCCGGTTCGCTGCGGCTCGACCTCGCGGCCTACCGCGAGCTCGAGGCCTTCGCGCAGCTCGGCACCGAGCTCGACAAGGCCACGCAGAAGCAGCTCGACCGCGGCGCGCGGATGGTCGAACTCCTCAAGCAGCCGCAGTACGTGCCCATGAACGTCGTCGACCAGGTCGTCTCGATCTTCGCGGCGAGCAAGGGGTTCATGGACGACATCGACGTGAAGAACGTCCCGTCGTTCGAGCAGGGCCTCTTGAACTACATGAGCACGAGCGGCAAGAGCGTGCGCGACGAACTGGCGAGCAAGCGCGACATCAAGGCGGTCGAGAAGCCGCTGACCGACGCGATCGCGACGTTCAAGAGCTCGTGGAAGCCGGGGAAGTAAGCGGTTCATCGCCTCTTGTTCGAACGCAGGATTCCTACACCCCGGGCCTCAGCGGCCCGGGGTTTTTCTTTGCATGGACTCCGCGAGCCGCCTATGTGCGCGTACCGATTCCTCATTTCGCTGTTGGCACGTATGCCGCCGGCGAGTATGCTCCTCCGGGGTTTGGTGCAGAACTCGTGACACCCGACGTACCGAGGAGTCGTTGCCATGTCGTCGCGCGCTCGCCCAGATCCCCGGAAACTCTGGTCGTTTCGGTTGGCCCTGCTCCTGTTGGCGCTCCTTGGGCCATCCGGTTTTGTCCGGGCCGAGACCGTCACATGGACCGGTTCCGGCGGCACACTGGAATGGGAGACGCCCGAGAACTGGTCGACCGGTGCGGTCCCGGACCTTGAAAGCGACGTCGTCATCCCCTCGGGCCCGAGCCCGATCACGATCTCCACGGGGACCGCGCGGGCGAGGTCCCTGGACCTTTCACGTCCGCTCACGGTCCGGCCGCTCGGAACACTGTCGCTCTCCGGCGTCGCGACGGTTCGAGCGCGGTTGGTTGTCAGTGCATCCGCCGGGCTCTCGGGCGGCCAGTACACGACCGTGTCCCCCGGAGTTGTGCTCTTCCAGGGCTCATGTACATCGCCGAGCAGTCTGACCAACGTGAGGTTCGCCAGCGATCTATCGATCACCGCGGGCGCGTATCTGCGTTGGAAGAACGTGGATTGCACCGGAATCTCGGTCCAGGCCGCGGGCGCGGCGACCATTCAATTAGATGGCGACCAGACGTTGACCGGATCGTGGTCGACCTCCTCATCGAGCGAACTCGCGTTCTACCCGGTCTCGAACACGGTGCTGACGATCGAGGCGGGGACATCGGTTCGCGGGTCGAACCTGCGGTTCTATGGAACAAACCAGTGCGGGAACAGCGCCATCACGATGGATGTCGTGCACCGCGGCGTGATCGAAGGGGTTGGTACGGGCGCCACCGTTGCCATTGGTGCTCGAGTAGCCAAGACTGGCTCGATCATCGGCCCGAACATCACGATCAACAGTTCGGTCGATCTTCTCGGTGGTGAGTGGACGCTCGGGAGCGGCACCGTCACGTTCGGTCCGGGCTCGGAAGTGCGCAGCGGCATGTTGAGTACTGGCGCGGCCACAACGCTTTTCGCGGGGACTTGTGCGTCGCCTGTAAGACTCTCCGATCTCTCGGTTCACGGAGATCTCCGTTTACAGACCAACTCTGTTGTCCGCTGGAACAACGTGACCGTGGACGGAACCGTCCGGGCGTCAGGTTCGGCGTCGATCGGCCTGGAGGGCGACCAGACGTTGAACGCTCCCTTGTTGGTCGACGGCGTGGCCGTGACTTTCTACGCATGGAGCAGCGGAACGTTGACGATCGGACCGAACGGGGTCCTTCGGGGTGGCGGCATCTCGATGCAGACGCAGGCGTGCAACTCTGCCGGCACACTCTCGGTCGTGAACAACGGTCTGATCGACGCGAGTATCGCTGGACGCACCATCACTATCGGCGCAACGCTTGTCAACAACGGCGTGGTCAACGCGAGCCCCGGCATCGTGGCCTTCACCGGTGGGTACTTCCCGGGCGCGGGAACATGGACCGGCACGAACTTCTCTTTGACCGGTGTAACAGACCTCGGGGGCGCCGCCTTGAACATCCCCGTCGCGACGATCACTCTCTCCGGAGCCGCGGAACTCCGCAACGGCACCGTCAACTTGCAGGGTGGAACGCTCAACTTCGCGGCTAACGGATGCTCGATTCCGCGACTGAGCGGCGTAACGGTCAACGGGAACATGACCCTGAGCGCGAGCTCGACTTTTCGCTGGAACGGGGTCGTCGTGAACGGCACCGTGACACTCCCGAGCGGCAGCGCGTCGATCGGCTTCGAAGGGAACCAGACGCTTACCGGTACTTGGCTGCCCAACGCATCAGGCACGTTGACGCTCTACGCCTACACCTCCGGCACGCTCACCGTGGCCTCTGGCGCGGTGCTCCGCGGCGGCATCGTCTTTCAGTCCGCAGCTCCCAGTTGCCCCACGTCCACCGCGCTGAGTGTAATCAATCAGGGCACGATCGACGGCAATAACGCGAGTCGCCCAGTCCGGCTCTCCGTGCCGGTGACGCAGAGCGGCGGCACGATCCGCGGCAGCGTTTCCGTCGAGAGTGCGCTCGACCTCGGCGGAGGCGTATTCGATGAGGCCGGGCCCGTGACCGTCGCCGCGGGCCAGACGGTTCGCAACGGCACGATCAATATGAACGGCTCCGCGTGGACGTTCCCCGGGATCTGTCTTTCCGCGGCGAGGTTCGTCGATCTCACGATCCACGGCGCGTTTGCTTTGAACCAGAGCGGCACTCTGCGGTGGAGCAACGTCTCGATGGACGGCGCCGTTACGATGCCGATCGGCTCGCGCATCCTGCTCGAAGGAGACCAGACGCTCACGGGCGAGTTTGTCGGTAACGGCGGGACCACGACTCCCGCGTTGCTGGCGAGCTGGAGCGGGTCCGCGACGGCCACGCTTGCGCCGACGTGCATCGTGCGCGGCGCGGGCCTGACCTTCGCGTCGACCTGCAGCTCGAGCGGCAACGAGCTTTCGGTCATCAACAACGGTCTGGTGGACGGGACTGATACCACCAAACCGATCAAGTTCAATGTCAACGTCGTCGGTGGCATTGGGACGTACTCCGGGGCCGTGCTGTTCGACAACATGACCGTGTCCAACGCGAGCCTGTCGGTCGCGGCAACCCCGGGCGGCGCGCCCAAGTTCAGCACATCCTGCAACAACCGGCTCTCCAACTGCACCATCGTGAGCGACTGGCCTGACTGGGGCGGGACCGTGAAGTGGAATCAGGTCACGCTCATGGGGACGTTGACGCTCGGCAACGGGGGAACGCTGCTCGTCGACGGCGAGCAGACTTTGGCGGGTAAGATCGTCGGCAACGCCAGTGAAGGCTCGCCCGCGTACATCGGCGGCGTGACAGGTACGAGCCCGCGACTGATCGTCACACCCTCCGGCAGGATCGAGGGCAAGAGTTTGACGATCGGTATTCCGCGAGCGTGTGGCACACGCCCGCAGCTGCAGAACGACGGTGTGATCGAGGGAACCAACGCCGCTTCGCCGATTCGGCTGGACCTGCTGTCAAGCGTGAGCGGGACTGGGCGGTACAGCGGTGCAGTGAACTTCAATGGCACGACCTTTCAAGGCGCCACGATCCATGCGAGTCAGACCAGCGCCGGATCTCCCCGGTGTGCTGGTTCTTCAGCGAGTCGATTCAAGAATGTGACGATTGAGGGTGACTGGGTCGATTTCTCGGGAGAAGTCATCTGGGATGGAGTAGTGCTGAACGGCACGCTCTCCACCACGTCCTTTGTATCGATCAGAGTGAACGGCGATCAGACACTCACCGGGACGATTGATGCTTCGACAAGCCCAAACGCAAGTGTGAGTGTTTTGCCTTACGCAGCCAGCTCGGTGGTGCTCACCATCGAAGAGTCGGCGATTGTGCGTGGCGGACGGGTCGTGTTTGCGAACACAAGCAGCGGGGGTCAGCCGGTTCTGCTTCGTCTGGTTCACAACGGTCGTATTGAGGGCCTCAGCGCGAGCCAGCCCATCCAGGTGGCTTCGAGCATCATCGGAGGTAATGGCACTTTCGCGGGCAGTGTTCGCGTCGGCGGAATAACGGTCGACAACGCCCAGATGAACTTTGAGACCAACGCAACCGGGAGTCCGGACTTCACGTCGAGCTGTTTCAACACGCTCACCAATGTCGCGATACACGGAGACATCCCCAACTTCACAGGCAAGATGAAGTGGAACAACGTGTTCCTGGATGGCACGCTGCGCATGCAGCCGGGCTCGGTGCTCCAACTCGCGGGCCAGCAGACATTGACCGGACGTATCGAAGGGAATGGAACTTCGGACAACCCGGCGCTGATCGCGGGCACGCTACCCGGTGCGAACACCGTCACGATTGCGCCCATGTGCGTGGTCACCGGTGTCGGCCTTTCGATCCGTCATGCCACCGACTGCGCGCCAGGGGCAGGCCAGCAACTGCTCAACCTCGGCACCCTCGAAGGAACCAGCGCCGAGAATCCGATCGACATTCAAGTTCCGCTCCTCGACGCCGGCGCTGTCGTCGGCGCGGTGCAGACGACGGATGCACTCTTCGGTGTCGAGTACCAGTCCGCATTCTCCACCGACGATGCTGTCGTCAAGAATCTGCGTCCGGATCCGGGCGACGGGAGCCTGCGGGTCTTTGAGTTCCGCAGTCTGTACATCGCTCCGGGCGTGTCGTTCACGCTCGGCGCGGGCGAGACGCTCAACCTCGATGGGGGCTCGGGCGTGATCTATGTCGGTCGCGGAGCGACATTCCGCGCTCTGGGTGTGGTCAACGGTCGCGTTCACAACTCGGGGACGGTGATCGTCCCCTTCGATCGCTCTGGTCTCACTCAGGCAATCGAGGGCGGTGTTGTCGTGCTGGAGCCTCCGGCCGGTGCCGCCGAGCCGTTCGAACTGCCCGCCGGGGTTGCTTTCCCGGCTCGGACATTTGTGGTCGTGGGCTCCGCCGGGTTTGGCGCCGCGGGCAACGCGCATTCGGGCCGCCGTTATCACGCCGCCGGCACGCTCGGCGTGCCCGGAGCGATCGCGTGGGACGGGCTGCTCGCGGTCGATGGCTCGTTGACCCAGCCCCAGGACGGCGTCCTGCGCTTCTACATCGCTGGGCAAGATCGAGGAGATACGTACACGCACCTCTACGTCGGTCAGACCGCGAATCTCAGCGGCGTCGTGCAGATCGTTCTGCAGCCCGAGCTGTTCGGGTACTTGCCGCCGGGCGGAGCATCGTTCGATCTGGTGATCGCCGGCGATGGCATCTCGCTACCCGAGCCGCCATCAGCGATCGCTGTTGAAGCGTTCATGACCGCAGCCGGTGCCTCGTCGCTCGGTCTCTCGCTCCCGCCCTATGCCGGGCTCTACAACCAGGATCCCAACGAACTGGTGCGGTTGCCCGCTGATCTATTCTCCATCCAGCTTGTGGGTGGCGGTCACGTGCTCCGTGCAACGTTCAACGGCTCGTTCTGCGCGGCGATCGCGGCGGTTCACTCGACCGGCCGATGTCCGGGAAGCGAGTTCACATGCTCCGCCAGCACACCGGGAGGAAGCGAGCCTTTCTCCTATCGTTGGCAAATCGCCGACTCGGGTGCGCCGGGCGGGTGGAGCGACCTTGTCGATGGTCCCCTCGTTGTCGGCGGCCTCCCCTGGGGTGAGGTGTCGGGTTCGAGCCTGCCTGAGTGTGTGTTCGATCATGACCCCGCCGCCCCGCCCACCGGCATCACCGCGCGTGTGGCCAGTTCCAGCACCTGCGGAGTCGCTGTGTCAGGCGGTGTAAATCTGTACTTCTGCCTTGCAGACTTTGACTGCGCGGGCGGCGTCTCGCAGTCAGATCTCTTCGCCTATGTCGACGCGTGGTTCGCGCAGTTCCCCGGCGGAGCGCCGGGCATTCCCAGCGCAGACTTTGATCGCAGCGGCGATGTGAGCGTCGCGGACCTGTTCGGATTCCTTGACGCCTGGTTCGCCGAGTTCGGGGTCTGCGGCAACTGATCGCAAGCCTTGCGCAACTGGTTGCCGCTGAGTCGTTTCGGCAGCAGCCCCCACTTCCCCTTCAATCGCACGGTGTTCACGCCAGGGGCATGCCAATCGGTCGCTTCCGGGCCGAACCAGCGCGCTGCCGGGCAATACCGGCGATGTGACCCCGTTGTGCGTTCTGGGACTTCGCCGCGATGGCGGGTTCGTATTGCGGACGGGTGGGTGGCGGTCGTTTTGGCCTTGCCGAGGTGCCGCGGACGCGGCGGTCATGCTCGGCGCGTCGTTGCAGCAACAGCCGGGCCGGGGCCGTCGTATCGATGATCTCTGACAGGCTTGTCCGTTCTCGTGGAGTCAAAGGGTCTATGGAACGCACTACGACTTGGTCTCGCCGCGCCGAGCGCGGCGTGGTGGTTGCCGCTGTTTGCACGCTGGCCCAGATCGCTGGCGCTGGCGAATCGTTGAAGCAGAGCCCGCCGGGGGCCGCGGCGTCTGCTCCGAAGCCGGCGCTCGTGTCGGCGGATCCGGTGGCCGGCGTCCGGGCGTCGCTGGTCAAAGCGCGCGTGCCGCGGGCGCTCGTTTCGCACGCGCAGGCGCTCGGGGCCCGACTGGTCGCGGACTACGGCTCGTTCGCGGTGGTCGAGGGCACGCTGGACACGGTGAACGCCGTCGGCGCCGGGGGCGTTGCAGAAGTGCTGCCCTTGGAGAACCTGATCCTGCTCAACGCGGGACCGATCGACACGACCCCGGGTGGTGGCGGGGCGGGCGGGGGGGCCGGCGCCAAAGTCGAAGCGCGCGCGAAGTTCGAGGGCAAGGCGATGCACCTGGTGCAGTTCGCCGGGCCCATCAAGCCCGAGTGGCTGAGCGCGCTCGAGCGCACCGGCGTGCGGATCGTCACGTACATTCCCAGCAACGCGTACCTCGTGTACGGCGACTTTGACCAGATCTCGGCGCTGCAGAAGCGGGCCGCGACGGGCGCGATCCCGAGCGTGCAGTGGAACGGCGAGTACAAGCCGGAATACCGGCTGGCGCCGAGCGCCAAGGCGCTGGTGGACGACCCCGCAAAGAGCGCGGTGACGGACCAACTGTTCTCGATTCAGTTGGTGAAGGACGAACAGGCGAACAAGCAGACGCTCGACCTGCTGGACCAGATCCGCACGGGCGAGCGCATCGGCGAGTACGACGCGCTGGACTACCACAACGTGGTCGCGCCCGTGCCGCCGGGCGTGCTCGCGGCGCTCGCGGCCCAGCCCGACGTGGTCTCGATCCACGCGTACACGCTCCCGAAGAAGTTCGACGAACGCCAGAACCAGATCATCTCGGGCAACCTCGCGGGCACGGTCCCTTCGGGGCCGGGGTACCTGGCGTGGCTGGGCACCAAGGGCTTTACGCAGGAGCAGTTCACCGCTTCGAACTTCGCGGTCGACGTGAGCGACTCGGGCGTCGACAACGGCTCGACCAGCCCGAACCACATGGGCCTGTACCTGACCGGTACGCGCCCGGGCACGAGCCGCATCATCTACAACCGCCTCGTCGGGACGGCGCACGCGGGCTCGACGCTCCAGGGGTGCGACGGGCACGGCAACCTCAACACGCACATCGTGATGGGGTACAACAACCTCACCGGCTCGCCGTTCGCCGATGCCTCGGGCTACCGGTACGGCCTGGGTGTGTGCCCGTTCGTCAAGGCGGGTTCGTCGGTGGTCTTTGACCCGAACACGTTCACGAGCCCGAACTACAACAACCTGCAGTCGATGGCGTACAACGACGGTGCGCGGATCAGCACCAACAGCTGGGGCGGCACGTCGAACGCGTACATCTCGGACTGCCAGACGTACGACGCGCTGGTGCGCGATGCGCAGCCCTCGGGCTCGTCGTTCCCGGTCGCGGGCAACCAGCCGATGGTGATCGTCTTCGCCGCGGGCAACGCCGGCTCCGCCGCCGGGACCGTGGGCGAACCCAGCACCGCGAAGAACGTCATCACGGTCGGCGCGAGCGAGAACGTGCAGGCGTTCGGCGGCTCCGACGGTTGCGGCACGACCGATTCCGAGGCCAACAGCGCGCTCGACATCGCGACCTTCTCCAGCCGCGGGCCGTGCGCCGACGGGCGCAAGAAGCCCGACATCGTCGCCCCCGGCACGCACGTCTCGGGCGGCGTTGCGCAGACCGCCTCCCCCGGCGTCACCGGCACGGGCAACGCGTGCTACGTCGGGACGGGCGTTTGCGGCGGGGTGGGGAGCATCTACTTCCCCGCCGGTCAGCAGTTCTACACGGCTTCTTCGGGGACGAGCCACTCGACCCCGGCCGTCGCCGGTGCGTGCGCGCTCGTTCGCCAGTTCTTCCTGAACATGAGCCTCGCGGCGCCCAGCCCGGCGATGACCAAAGCCATCCTCATGAACTCGACCCGGTACATGACCGGCACGGGCGCCAACGACACCCTCTGGTCCAACAGCCAGGGCATGGGCCTGATGAACCTCGGCGAACTCTTCAACCGCGGCACGGTGCCCACGCTCCTGCGGGACCAGGTCGCCGCCGACACGTTCACCGCCACCGGCCAGACCCGGACCTTCGTCGGCACGGTCGCCGACTCGTCCAAGCCCTTCCGCATCACCCTCGCCTGGACCGATGCTCCAGGCGCGACCTCCGGCTCGGCATGGAAGAACGATCTCGACCTGACCGTCACCGTCGGCGCAAACACGTACAAGGGCAACGTCTTCTCCGCGGCTTCCTCCGTCACCGGCGGCGCGGCGGACGCGGCCAACAACGTCGAGAGCGTCTTCCTTCCCGCCGGCGTCACCGGCGCGGTCACCATCACCGTCACCGCCTCGAACATCAACTCCGACGGCGTGCCCAACTCGGGCGGCTCGCTCGACCAGGACTTCGCCCTCGTCGGGTACAACGTGACCACGACGCCCATCGTCGTCCTGAGCGCCACCGGGGCCGATTCCTTCGCCGACAACGTCGGCAACGGCAACGCGAACGGGCGCATCGACCCGGGCGAGACCGAGATCCAGGTCTTCGCGCCGGTCACCAACTCCGGCACGCTCAACGCCACCGGCGTTACCGGCACGCTCGTTTCGAACACGCCGACGGTCACGGTGACCAGCGCCGTGGCGGCGTACCCGAACCTCGCCGCCGGCGGATCGACCGCGGGCAATCTGACGCCCTACGTGCTGAGCGTGAGCCCGTCGCACCCGTGCGGCGCACCGATCTCGCTGACGCTCAGCGTCACGTCGAACCAGGCTTCGGCTGCGCCCCACGCGATCGATCTCTCGACCGGTTCCTCCGGCGCGGGCGGCGTGCAGACGTTCTCGTACAGCGGCCCGGCGGTGGCGATCCCCGACAACAACGCGACCGGCATCAGCGTGCCCCTGAGTGTTTCGGGGATGACCGGCACGATCAGCGACGTGAACTTCCGGCTCAACGGCACGTCGTGCACCAGCACCGCGGGCGCGACAACGGTCGGGCTCGACCACTCGCGCGTCGGCAACCTTGTCCTCACGCTCGTCAGCCCGACGGGAACCAGCGTCGTGCTCATGAACCGCCCCGGCGGAACGGGCAACACCGGCAACAACTTCTGCAACACCGTGCTCGACGACTCGGCCGCCAGCGGCATCCAGAGCATCCTCGCCTCCGGCAATCCGTGGACCGGGACATTCGCCCCCAACGCGCCGCTCGCGGCCTTCAACGGGCAGAACCCCAACGGCACCTGGACGCTCAAGGTCCAGGACCTGGCCGCCAACGGCACCGGCAACCTGCGGGCCTTTTCCCTGGTCGTCACCACCGCGGTGCCCGTCACCTGCGATCCGCCCGCGGTCGTCAGCGTCTGCCCGAGTGTCACGCTCGATCCGACCGACGCGTCGGCGTGCCCCGGCGGCGGCGCGACGTTCCACGTCGAGGCCACCGGCAATCCCGCGCCCGCGTTCCTGTGGCGCCGCAACACCGTGCCGATCGACACCGCGATGAACCCCTCGGCCGCGACCGACACGCTCAGCCTCTCCAACGTCGGCCCGGCGGACGCGGGCTCGTACGACTGCGTCGTGACGAACGTGTGCGGCGACGACACCAGCGTCGCGGCGGTGCTCACGCTCGATTCGGCGCCGTCGATCCTCTCTTCGCCCGTGTCCGGGTCGGTTTGCAAGGGCGGCTCGAAGTCGTTGTCCTTCGGCGCATCGGGCTCCGAGCCCGTCGAACGCCGCTGGCAGTGGCGCGAGGTGGGCGAGGCTTCGTTCCGCGACGTGACGCCCGGCGCCAACAGCGTTGACGGCGTGCAGCCGGCGCGATTCAGCGCCTCGGTCGTGGACGAGGCCTCCATCGACCTCACGAACATCTCCGTCGGGCTCGACCTTGAGTTCCGCGGCGAGGCGCTCAACCCCTGCGGCGCCGCCCCCAGCGACGCGGCGGTCATCCACGTCTGCGCGGCCGACTATGACTGCGCCGGCGGGGTGAACGTCGCCGACCTCTTCGCGTTCCTCGACGCCTGGTTCGCCCAGTTCGGCGGGCCGGCCGGCGATCCCAGCGCCGACTTCGACGGCGATGCGAACGTCACCGTCGCCGACCTCTTCGGGTTCCTCGACGTCTGGTTCCTGGAGTTCGGCAACTGCGGCATCTGAACGCCGCCGCCATCCCGGCAGGTCGGAATCAACTCATGCCAGCCCGCGGGGAGCGGCGATCCGAACGGATGGCCGCTCCCCGTTTTTTTGACGTACGCAAGGCGTGCGGTACCCCACCCGGACAACGACGGCGGGAACAGGAGGGTCGGGCCAAGGCTGGCCCCGCTTGGCCAATCGCGAATGGATGGCTGGCTCGTGCTGATCACTTCCTGCCTGTGGATGGGCGTGGAGGGGCGACGGGCCACCCCGAAAAGCCCCGTGAATCCGCGGCAATGGGCTGAATAAACCGGCGTTCCCTGTAAAACGGACTGGCATATCCGTTGCATGTATTCGAGTGCGTAGATCGTTCCGTGCGCGTCGCACGGCCCGAGTCTCCGCCCAACTCGTGAGGTCATCGCCATGTCGCGCATGTTCACACTCGATCGCCGTTGCCTGTCCGGTCGTCTTGCCGCGATGCTCTGCCTGGCCGCGGGCGCTTCCGTCGCGCAGGCCCAGATCGCCACCGTCGTGACCACCGACTCGGCGGCGCTGGCCAGCGCGCTGCACCCGTCGGGTGGGCTGGTGATCAACTCGGTGGTTGTTCGCAACGGCAAGCCGGGACAGATCGGCACGTTCGCGAAGTTCGACCTGCCCCCCGTGTCCATCCGCGACGGCGTGGTGCTTTCGTCGGGGAGCGTTGAGAACCTGACGCCCCTGGCCGAGGTGCTCGACCCGGCGTACGACTCGTGCTGCCCGCCCGCCCGAGTGAACTCGCAGATGACCTTCGACACCGACCCGGACGGGAACTTCCTGAGCGGCGGCACGGACGAGTTCGACGCCTACGGATCTCACGCGAACAACATCGAGAACTTCAGCGCCTCGTTCGACGTCGCCGCGATCGACGTGCACTTCACGCTGCCGGTCGCCAGCCAGGTGCGCTTCGACTTCATCTTCGGATCGGTCGAGTTCCCGTACTACACGAGTTCGTTCACCGACGCGTTCCTGGTCTTCCTCGACGGCACGCAACCGAACGATCAGGTGACGTTCGACGCCAACAACGCCGCGGTGCAGGTCGGCGTCTCGTTCGCCGGGCTCGAGACCACCGCCGACGTGAACACCGCCTTCGCCGCGCCGCACGGGCTGATCCACCACCTGACGACCACGACGGCCGAACTGGCGGCCGGCGACCACACGCTGACCTTCGAGGTCGGCGACGTCAACGACCACATCCTCGACAGCGTCGTGTTCATCGCCGATCTGCGGGCGCAGGCCGGCGTCGAGGGGACACACCCCAGCGACGACTGCCGCGGCGATTACGACCACTCGGGAACGGTCACGGTTTCAGACCTGTTCAACTTCCTCGATCGCTGGTTCATCGAGTTCGGGCTCACCGACGAGGACCAGGAACTGACCGCGGACTTCACTGACAACGGCGTCGTCGCCGTCGACGACCTCTTTGGATTCCTCGACGCATGGTTCGCCGAGTTCGGCACCTGCGGCGAGAGCTGATCGGGATGCGCGTAAGGACCGTTTCCGTGTCGTTGCGCCGGGCCTTCGCCCGGCCGGACCAAAGCCGACCCGCTCGAATGGAGACCGACCATGAACCGTCTGCTCCGCGCTCTGCTCGCCCTGATCCTCACCGGGTGCGTCGCACAAACTTCGTTCGCGGTGGATGTGTACTCGCAGCCCCCGACCAACTCGGGTGCGCTGATCCAGTCGTCGTGGTGGGATCCCGACGGGAGCGACTACGACATCTGGATCTGGGACAGTTTCATTCTCCCGTCGTCGCAGGCGGTCACCGAGGTGCGCTGGCGCGGCGGTTACATCAACAACCAGTACCTCTCCGGGCCGGCGTTCCAGTTTGAAGTGTCGATCTATCCCTCGATCGCCGCGAACATCCAGCCCGACGTGGTCGGCGGCCCGCTCGTGCGATACCGGCCATCGAACAACTGCGGCGAGACGCTTGTCGGCACCTTCGGCGGCAAGGCGCTCTATGACTATCACTACGCACTGCCGTCGGCGTTCCAGGCCACGGGCGGCGTCAAGTACTGGGTGCTCATCAAGGCGTACCAGCACGGGATCCCCGACTGGGGCCTTTCGACCGCGACCGGCGGCAACGGCTCGCATTTCCGATGGCTCGAGGGCGGTCCGTACTACCAGAACGCCTCGGGCGACGCGGCGTTTACGCTCGTCGGTTCGTCGGCCGCGACGGTGACGATCGCCGCGTCGGCCGACCCTGCGCAAGGCGGGACGATCCAGGGGGCGGGCGAGTATCCGGTGGGGTCCAACGTCACGCTGGTGGCTAACCCGATGACGGGCTACGGGTTTGTGAACTGGACGGAGGGACCGACGCAGGTGAGCGCCTCGCCCCAGTACACCTTCGCCGCCAACGCTCCGCGCACGCTCGTAGCCCACTTCGTGCCGGCGTACACGGTCACGACCAGCGCGTTCCCCGATTACGCCGGATCGGTCTCCGCTGGCGGGACCTTCAACCAGGGCGCGAGCGCGACCGTAACAGCGACGCCCGCGCCGGGCTTCTACTTCGATTTCTGGGCGGACTGGGGTACGCCGGTGAGTAGCGCGGCGACCTACACGCACGCCGTTCTGAGCGACGAGAATCTCGTGGCGCACTTCGCGCCCGGGCCGCTGACCGTCGCGTTCGATTTCGACAACGCGCCCGCGTACACGCTCCTGCCGGCGACGCTGACTTCCGGGCCGCTGGGCGCGACGCTCAGCGCCACCGGCGGCGGCTTCTTCTTCCAGTCCGACTCGGGTGTCAGTTTCCATCCGGCGGGGATGACGGGCGTCTTCCTCGCGCCCGCATCGGTCTTTGCGTCGGACTTGCAGGTGGACTTCACCCGTTCGCTGACGTCATTCTCCATCCGCTACTCGCCGCAGGAGCTCGGGTGCGATACGTCCGCGACGATGCGGGCCACCGCTTACCTGCGCGGCGCGCCGGTGGGCTCGGCGACGGCGATCGCGCCGCAGCCCGGCACCTGGCCGCTGGGCGTTCTGACCTACGTCGCCCCCGCGGGGCTCGAGTTCGACCGGGTTGTGGTGCACTACGACGCACGCCCGGCGACCTGCCAGGACTGGGGCCCGATCTTCTTCGCCGACGACATGGTCGTACGGATGGCCAGCCTGCCGCCCGCGTGCGCGGCGGACTTCGACGGCTCGGGGGGTGTGACGGTGGCGGACCTCTTCGCCTACCTCGATGCGTGGTTCGCGCAGTTCCCCGGCGGCACGCCGGGCTCGCCCAGCGCCGACTTC
>CALMQD010000154.1 GCA_937871415.1 uncultured Phycisphaerales bacterium
CGAGAAACAGTCAGAACTTTCGAAGGAACCAGAGGCGATCGGGCGGTTTTCATCCAGCGTTCACGAACGGGGGCGATGATGGACCCACTTTCGAGCCGCTGCCGCATCATCACTCAGAAACACCTGAGGGAGGGGGCCGCGAGATGGGGAAGGGTCAGGAGTCACCCTGAAGTCAGCACACGGATCTGTCCAAACTGAATCATGACTCAACGAATTGCGTATCAAGTTGACTCACGAGTCGGTTACAGGCCAAAGATGAGAACCACTGGGTAATTGGGCCACGGACGTTGCCCGAGTGCTCGTCGCAGCATTCGCCACCAAGAGGTGGATTAATCAGGATCGCGGCACCCCTCTCCGGTCTGCCGCGCCCAAATGCGAAGGGAGTGTCGGTCTTGGACGATCGTCGCAATGGCCAGAGTTGGCCGGTCGATCAATCTTCCGGCTGGCGCGCGCCCAGCCACGAACTGACCCTGCTCGCGGAGGACGCCGGGCTGGCCATCTGCCTGGCGGACACGCAGGGGTTCGCGCGCTACGCCTCGCCCTGCTGGCTGGACATCATGGGTGTTTCGCGTGCGCGGGCGGCCCCCGGCCTGCGGATCAGCGACATGTGGCCCGGGCGGATCAGCGAAGAGCGCCTGGCGGTGGTGCGCGAAGTCTCGGCGGCCAACTCGGTCGTCCGGGTGCTGGGGTTCTGCCGCGGGCGATTGTCGCTGGTGACCTCGAGGCGCACCCCCGAGGATCCGCAGCTGGTCCTCAGCGCGATGCGCCACATTCACTCGCGCGAGCAGTACGAGCGGCTCGTGCGCGACGGCAACGTGCGCCGGGCGCTGACCAACTGGGGCGCCGAACTGGCGCGCCTCAAGCCCCGCGAACTGCAGGTCCTGCGCATGCTGGGCCTGGGATACTCGGCGGCGGAGATGGCCAAGGCGCTGCACCGGAGCATCAAGACCATCGAGTCCCACCGGGTCTCGCTCGGACGCAAACTGCCGGTGAAGAACCGCTCGGAACTGGTACGCACGGCGGTCGACTCGGGGATCGTGCACCTCGAGAACGACGAGCTGGAAGAGTGGTGGAGCCGGAACATGATCCCGGGGGACACGGAGTCCTTCGCCGAAAGCCGCGACCACCAGGAGATCGCGGGCTGAAGCGCGGCGGTTCGGGCCGGCGCAGCGCTGTTGCGAGTCGCCGCCTACTCCCCCAGGTGCAGCGAGCGCTGCGCGCTCTCAGGCGCCACGCCGACGATGCGCAAGGTCTTCTCTGGCGACGCGTGCCCGCGCACGATCTCGATCTGCTGCGCGCGAACCCCCAGAGTCTCGGCGAGCAGTTCCACGATCGCGCGGTTGGCCTTGCCGTCCTCGGGGGGCGCGGCGACCCGGACCTTGAGTCGCTCGCCCAGTATTCCGGCGAGTTCGTTGCGGCGCGAGCCGAGCACGGTCTTGATGGAGAGCAGCAGCGCGCCCGGGTGGTCGGGATCGGTCTTCAGGCACGGGGGCGACGGCATGGGCGATCGAAGCGCGCCCGTGGGCGTCGGGCAACGGGGTCAAAAACAACGCCGCCGCGGGAAGCGCACCGCGGCGGGTGTGGCGCAATCACGTTGTACCGCGTGAAGAGCGCGCCGGAAGTTCGATGGGTCCGTCGGTTGAACGACGAAGCGGCACGGGCGACGCCGCGTCGGTGTGTCGGGCCCGCGCCCGCTTCCTGACAGCCGCGGGTCAAAAATCGTCGCCCGGTGCGCTGCGGCACTTCTCGGACGACGCGGACCGGAAAAGCGCCGCAAGGGCTGGCATTTCAGCGGATTACCGAACAAACTATGACTCCGCGACGGGAATCTCCGCGTGAACGCCGGGCGATTTGTGGCGCGGCTTCAAAACCGGCGGGTCACCGGCGGCGAAGAGAGTGCAGCCGCGTGCGTGTCCGGTCGGCCTGACGGGCTCGATCGACACGACGACGGACGCCCTCGGCGGGTCAACCGGGGCGGGCCAATCTCGTGGGGCAAGGGTGGGGGTCCTGAAGTTCAGGACCGCAAACTCGGGTGGGCTCGCGACCGGAAGGACCCAGGATGGTCCGGCCGGAGCGGTGCCTGTGATGACACTGTCCGGCTTGCGCCGCCGTGAGGCGCGGCCATGGAGCGAATGGGACACATGAAGAACTGCCGCCGGGGGCTGCGTGTGAATGGATCGAAGTCGTGGGGCGTCGCCGCGCTGGTGGTGCTGGCCGGCTCGGCGTCCGCGCCGGCGATAGTCCAGGAGGCGTCGCCCAGACGCGGGCTGGCGCGGTTCTTTGATACGAGCGTGCCGCTCATGTGCGCGGGCAAGGCGGCGGGCGTGCCGATGTGCATCCGGTCGCGTGCGGCGGACGAGCCGGACGGCGAGCCGTTCCGCGGGATGATGCTCGAGCCGATGTTCGATGAGCAGGGCAGGCCGCGCCTCATGGCGTGCTACAGCGCCGACAACCCGCCCTCGAACGAGATGATGAACATCCTGGAGACGGTGGTGCACGGCGCGGACCGGTTCCAGATCGGCGCGAGCTGGCCGGGGAGCGACGGGCTGCCGGTCGCGCTGACGTGGAGCTTCGTGCCCGACGGGCTGAGCATCCCCAACGGGATCGGCGAGGGGACGGCCCCGTCGACGCTGTTCGCGACGCTGGACGCGGAGTTCGCCTCGCTCGGCGGACGCACGACGTGGATCAATCTCTTCCAGCAGTGCTTCGACCGTTGGGAACTGCTGACCGGCGTGACGTACACGCGCGTCTCGGCGGCGGGCGTCGACTGGGACAACGGCGCCGGCTGGGGCACCGCCGGCAACGACACCACGCTCGGCGACATCCGCATCTCCATGAAGCCCATCGACGGGCAGAACGGCGTGCTCGCCTACAACAACTTCCCGACCAACGGCGACATGGTCATGGACTCCGGCGAGGACTGGGGCGGCCAGACGACCAACAACGAGGCGAACAACTTCCGCTTCATGCGGAACGTCATCATGCACGAGCACGGGCACGGCCTGGGCTTCGAGCACGTCTGCCCCACGAACAACACGAAGCTCATGGAGCCGTTCCTCTCCACGAGTTTCGACGGCCCGCGCCACGACGACATCCGCGCCGCCCACAGGAACTACGGCGACGCCTTCGGCAATAACAGCACCATCGCCGGGGCGTTCGACCTGGGCACGCTCTCGAACTCGACCAACTACGCGCCGACGGCGATCACCGGCGGGACGGTCTCGAACTCGAGCAAGGCCTCGATCGACAGTTCGGCGGAGCAGGACTACTACAAGGTGACCACGACGCAGCCTCTGCTGTGCACGATCACCGTCACGCCGCTGGGCCTGACCTACGCGGACCACCCGCAGGACGCCAACTGCAACGACACGACGACGAACACCAACTCGCTGCAGGGCGCCGACCTGGCGTTCGACGTGGTGAACAGCATCGGGAGCGTGCAGCTGGCGGTGAACAACAACGCCATCGGCTCCAACGAGCAGTTCTCCGGGTTCCTGCTCTCGCCGCCGGGCGCGCTCTATGTGCGCGTGAAACGCAACAGCGCCGTCGCGTTCAACGACGTGCAGCTCTACGCGCTCACGATCAACACGACCACGTCGCCGGCGGTCACCGCCAGCGATGGTTCGAGCGCGGCCCAGGTCGCGCTGTCGTGGAGCGGGATCTCCGGGGCGACCGCGTTCAACGTCTTCCGCAATACCGTCGACAACCGCTCGACGGCCACGTCGATCGCCTCAAACCTGCCGGGCAACCAGTTCAGTTTCAACGACACCACGGCGGACCCCGGCACGAACTACTTCTACTGGGTGGAGGTGGTGCAGGGCGGGCCTTCCAAGCCCCTGAACATCGCCGGCGAGCCCGGGTTCAGGCAGGCCTCGGCCGGCGCGTGCTGCACCGGGACGTCGTGCTCGGTCGTGACCGAGTCGGCGTGCACCGGCGCGGGCGGATCATTCCGCGGAGCAAGCTCCCCGTGCGCGGACACGCCGGGGAACCCGGTCACGTGCTGCCCGGCGAACTTCGACCAGGTCGGGGGCGTCAGTGTTTCAGACCTGTTCGGGTTCCTCGACGCGTGGTTCGCGCAGTTCGGTTCCGCTCCGGGAAGCCCGAGCGCGGACTGGGACAGCAGCGGCCTGGTGGATGTGGGCGATTTGTTCGGATTCCTGGATGCCTGGTTCCTGGGCTGTCCGTGAGTGCGGCTCTGGGGATCATCGCCCGAGCGTCGGGAAGGGGCCGTTTTCTTCGCGCAGAGCCTGCGCGGGGCGCGGTCTTGACGTGAAAACGGGTGAATCTACGGATTCACTCTTGAATCGGCACGACAGAAGTGTCATGCTGATGGGGACCAAGTGTGCCTGGAGCCGCTGAGCGCGGCTCAGGGCTTGGCCTGTCGGCAC
>CALMQD010000155.1 GCA_937871415.1 uncultured Phycisphaerales bacterium
CCTTGGCCCGCCCGACCGACCTGGTTGCCACCTTGATGCGCCTGCAGCATGGCGATGTTCTGTTCATCGACGAGATCCACCGCTTGCCCGTCGCCGTCGAAGAGTTCATCTACCCCGCGATGGAGGACTTCCGCATCGACGTCAAGGTCGAGAGCGGCCTCAACGCCCGCACCGTCCAGATCCCCCTCAAGCCCTTCGCGCTCATCGGCGCCACCACCCGCGCCGGCCAGGTCTCGTCTCCCCTGCGCTCGCGCTTCGGCATCTCCCACAATCTCCGCTACTACGACGCCGCGGAACTCCTCACGATCCTCCGCCGCTCTTGCTCACTGCTCTCGGTCGTCGCCGACGATCTGGCGCCCGGTACAAAGGCGTCCGGCGCGCTCGCGATGATCGCCTCCCGCTCCCGCGGCACGCCGCGCATCGCCAACCGCCTCCTCCGCCGCGTCCGCGACTATGCCCAGGTCAAGGGCGACGGCTCACTCACCGCCCGCATGGTCAAGGAAGCCCTCGACCTCGAAGGCGTCGACGACGCCGGTCTCGACGAGCTCGACCGCTCCTACCTCCGCGTCATCGCCAAGGTCTACGGCGGCGGACCGGTCGGCCTCGAAGCCGTCGCCGCCACGCTCAACCAGGACGCCGGCACCCTCGAGGACGTCGTCGAGCCCTTCCTGCTCCAGAAGGGCTTTGTCGCCCGCACCCGGCGCGGGCGCGAACTCACGCTCGACGGGGCCACGCACGTGGGCATGCCCCACTGCGCCCCCATCCGGTCCGCGAGCGACGCGGGCGAGGCCGGCGACACCGCCCTCTTCGGGCGCTGAGAGCCTCAGCCGATCCGTTCCTTCCCACCCATGTACGGGCGCAGCACCGGCGGCACCGTCACGCTCCCGTCCTGGTTCTGCCACATCTCCAGGATCGGGATCAGCACGCGCGGGCTCGCCAGCACCGTGTTGTTCAACGAGTGACAGAACGTCGTCGCTCCCTTCCCGCCCTCGCCCCCGGCCCGGTACCGCATGTTCAGCCGCCGGCACTGGTAGTCATACAGGCGGCTCGCCGAGTGCGTCTCGCCGTACGCGCCCGTCGTCGAACCGTCCTTGAGCACCTCGCCGCGGCCCGGCATCCAGCTCTCCACGTCGATCATGTCGGCGTTCTTCACGCCCAGGTCGCCGGTGCAGCACTGCAAGAGCCGATACGCCAGCCCCAGGCTCTGCAGCAGTTCCTCCACGTACCCGATCATCTTCTTGTGCCACGCGCGGCTCTCGGCCTCGTCGGCGCGGCAGATGACCACCTGCTCCACCTTGTCGAACTGGTGGATGCGGTACAGGCCCGCCGTGTCCTTCCCCGCCGCGCCCGCCTCGCGCCGGAAGCACGTGCTCACCGTCGTGTACTTCAGCGGCAGGTCCTCTTCCCTGAGGATCTCGCCCATGTGCAGCGCCATGAGCCCCACCTCGCCCGTGCCGGTGAGGTACTTGTCTTGGGTGGCACCGGTCTCCTGACCGGTGCTGGTTCCCGCACCGCTCTGGAGAGCGGTGCCACCAGACTCCGGAATGTGGTACGCCTGCTCGCGCCCCGCCGGGAAGAACCCCGTCCCCACCATCGCTTCCTCACGCACCAGGACCGGCACGCTCATCGCCTTGAACCCGTTCCGGAGGGTCATGAAGTCGAACGCGTACTTGAGCACCGCCTGGTGCAGCAGCATGCCGTCCCCGGTCAGCACGTACGACCGCGTCCCGGCCATCTTCACGCCGCGCTCAAAGTCGGCCAAGCCCAGGTCCCGCACCAGATCGATGTGGTTCTTGGGCCGGAAGCCCCGGTTCTGCTCGTATGACTTGCTGGTGTCGAACGCGCAGCCGCAAGGCCCCTTGTCCGCCCCCGGGTTCCAACGACGGATCTCCACGTTGTCGTCGCTCGACGTCCCCACGGGCACATCCGCGTCCGGCGGCAGGGGCACCGTCAGCAGCAGGCTGTGCAACTCCGGCTCCAGCCCCTGCAGACGCGTCTCGAGTTCCTGCACCTGCGTCTTGAACGACGCCGGACGCGCCTTGAGCGCCTCGAGTTCCGCCTCCAGTTTCGCCCTCTCCGCACCCTCCGCCTTCTTGATCGAACCCGCCAGCCTCCCGATCTGCGGCCCGATCTCCTTCTCCACCTTCCCCTGCTCGGCGCGAAGATTGTCCCGCTGCGTCGCCAGCGTCCGGCGCTGCTCGTCCAACGCCAGCAGCCGGTCGATGTCCACCGCCATCCCCTTCTTGCGGCAGCCTTCCCGATACTTCCCCGGATTCTCGCGCAGGTCCTTCAGGTCGATCATGGTCGGCCAGTGTACACCCCCGCCCTCGTCGGATCCCGCTCCCGACCCCGCTCCCGGCGCGCCCGTGTACCATTGCTCCGGGAATCTCGTGGCCCGCGTCGCCCGCGCCTTCCGCTCGACCGGCACCGCCGCCGCCCCCGGTGCGTACCGCCCGATGGGCGCACGCCGAAGCGACAAAGCGCCCGCCGCGCCAGACTCTGCGTCGTTCCGTTCACCCACACCCGACCCACACCCACAGGCCCATGCCCGCATTCCACCTGGTTCCCATCAACGACCCCGAAGGCCGCTCGATCGCGCTGGGCAAGGACCCGATCACCATCGGGCGCTCCAACGAGAACGTGCTGTGCATCGACGACACCCTGCTCTCGCGCTTCCACTGCGTCATCGAGCCCCCCGCCGCCCAGGGTGAACTCACCCTCGACGACCTCGACGACGCCAACACCCCCACCTACCGGCTCCGCGACCTCGGCTCGCGCAACGGCACCAAACTCAACGGCGTCAAGGTCTCCGACTCGGTCCTCCGACCGGGAGACGTCATCAAGATCGGCACCCACTCCTTCACCATCCAGGCCGAGGACACGCTCAAGGAGCGCCAGCAGCAGGCCCGCATGGAGGCCGACGAAGACACCCCCGGGTGGGTCGTCGATCTCCACGAGATGATCAACCTCCTGCCCCCCAAGGGCGTCGGCGCCGACGACATGCCGCAGATGATCGACGGGCGCGGCAAGCCCACCGAGGCCCTCGCCGGTCAGTCCGAGGGCGCACGCGCCTCCCGCCTCCTGCTCATCGCCGCCTCCAAGAGCCGCGCCACCGATATCCACGTCGAGCCCAAGGGCGACACCTACCAGGTCCGCATGCGGGTCGACGGCCAGATGGTCACCATCTGCGACCTGCCCAACGGCGTGGGCGAGCTGTGCCTGGGACTCATCAAGACCGCCTGCCAGTTCCGCCCGCACGCGCGCGAGGCCGTCCTCGACGGCCACTTCTCCGCCAAACTCCCCATCACCCCCGGCAACCCCGCCGCCGGAACGCGGCGCGTCGACTACCGCGTCTCGTTCACTCCCAGCGTGCACGGCCAGAAACTCGTCCTCCGCGTCCTCGACCAGCGCGACGCCCCCAAGAACCTCTCCGACCTCGGCCTGCCTCCCTACATGGCCGAGCGCATGCGCAAACTCGTCATCCAGGACGCCGGGCTCCTGCTCGTCTGCGGGCCCACCGGCTCCGGCAAGACCACCACCCTCTACAACGCCATCCGCGAGATCGACCGCGAGACCCGCAACGTCATCACCATCGAAGACCCCGTCGAGTACCACCTCGACATGGTCACGCAGATCCCCGTCGACGAGAACCGAGGCAACTCGTTCGGCAACGTCCTCCGCTCCGTCCTGCGCCAGGACCCCGACGTCATCCTCGTCGGCGAGATCCGCGACGAGGAGACCGCCCGCACCGCCATGCAGGCCGCCATGACCGGCCACCTCGTCTTCTCCACCGTCCACGCCAAGGACACGATGTCGAGCGTCTTCCGCCTGCTCGACCTGAAGGTCGAACCCTACCTCGTCGCCAACTCGCTCGAGGTCGTGCTCGCCCAGCGCCTGGTCCGCATGCTCTGCGACAACTGCAAGCGCGCCGTGAAGGTCACCCCCGCGCAGGCGACGCGCATGGGCCGCTTCCTCGAGAACCAGTCCGAGATCTACGCCGCCACCGGCTGCGCCCAGTGCCTCCGCACCGGCTACCGCGGACGCAAGGCCATCTTCGAACTCCTCGACTTCACCGACGAACTCCGCGACGTGATCCTCAAGGAGCCGACCATCGCCGCCATGAAGCGCGTCATCGAGTCCGGCCTCTTCACCACCCTCGTCCAGTCCGGCTGGGTGCAGGTCGCACGCGGCGTCACGACCCTCGACGAAGTCGACCGCGTCGCCGCCGCACGCTGACCGCCCGCTCTCACGCCCCACTCAACGACCGCGCCAAGTTCCCACTTCGCCACTTGGCCACTTGGCCACTTCGCCACTTCGCCACTCCGGCCACTCCGCCACTTGGCCACTTGGCCACTTCGCCACTTCGCCACTTGGCCGCTTCGCCACTTG
>CALMQD010000156.1 GCA_937871415.1 uncultured Phycisphaerales bacterium
CATCGAATCGCCGCCGCGCCGTGCGGGCGACGCACCGCCGGCCAGCGCCGATCGCTCGCCCAGCAGTTCCCCCAGACACGCCGCGCCCGCCTCCACCGCACCGGCCGGCGCCACCGGCGCCGACGCGTCCGGCTGGGCGGTGTTCCCCGCGCCAACGTCCGCCCGCTTCCGGGTCACCAGTTGTTCGAAGAGTGTTCCGCCCCCTTCACCCGTGGGCGCGATCACGACCTCGGCCTCGGCCGGCTTCCCGCCCGCGACGGCGACTCCCGTCGGACGCGTCGCCAGTTCGTAGTTCCCGCGCTCCAGCGAGAGCACCTGCCGCCCGTCGAGCACGCCGCGGGGCGCGGCCTTCAGCCGCTCACGCAGGCTCGACTCCGTCTCCCGCGAAATCCGCGAGCACAGCGCCCACTGCGTGCCCGAGATCTCCCCCTTCGCGTCGCGCTCGAAACGCACGACGAGCATGGCGCGCGACCCCAGCAGCCGGTCGAACAGCTGCTCCTGGTTCCAGCCCAGTTCCTGCGCGAGCGCCTTCCAGGCCGGCTCGATGCGCTCGGTCGCGCCCTGCTGGCGGAGCGCACGCTCGGCCCGCTGCCCCAGCAGCGAGCCCCGCAGTTTGCTCGCGTCGCTCACGCCGATGACCAGATCCACGTCCGCCGGAAGATCGCGCAGGGCGCTGGTGACGCACTCGCGCTGCGCCGGCGTACCCGCCGCCCCGCCCGGGGCCCGGACCGTCTCGGGACCCAGCCCGACGAGCAGCCCCGCGCAGAGCACGCCCAGCGCGAACGCGGCCGCGCGCCCGTGCCGCCCCAGGCCGCCCGCACGCACCCGGCGCCGAATTGTTCGCTTGCTCAACACCCGCCCCACTGTACCAGCAAGTCGCGCGACGGTTGACGCTGCGACACAGGGCGCTCGCTCGCCGCACGCACCGCCGCCCGACGGTCGAGCCGTCGCGCCGTCCGGTCGGAAACGCACCCAGCGCGGATTACTTGGGGATCAGCGACTCGTCGCGCACCTGCGCCGGCGACACCAGCGGCCCCACGCGGATCGACGACGCCGGAGAGACCTGCACGCGCTGCACGCTCGAAACCCGCATCCAGCCGCTCCCCGCGGGCTGAGCCGCCAGGCCTTCACGCGGCTCGAACCGCGCCGCCCGCACGCCCCCGAACAGCATCGGCTCGGGCCCGGTGGGCGTCGAGACCTGCACGCCGTGCAGCCGGATCTTGCCCGAAACCACGAACGCGTCGTCCCCCAG
>CALMQD010000157.1 GCA_937871415.1 uncultured Phycisphaerales bacterium
GACGAGGGCGGGCAACTGCATGGCGAGCAGGCGTGCTGCGTCGGCCGCGCGGGATGAACCATAATGGCGTGTCGAGAGGCGCTGGACGTGCGGCAGGTCGGCCGCGGTCATCGGACGGACGGAAGCGTCGTCGGCGTCGGCGGGCCTGGGGGTCATGAGGGCGCCGCTGTCGCGCCAGCGGAAGCCCAGGCGCGTGTAGAGCGAGAGGGACGTGGTGTTGATCGCTTCCTGGAAGAGGCGGACTTGGGGCCGGGGGCCGCGGCGGCGGTGGGCTTCGTCGATGACCCACTGCATGAGGCGGCGCCCGACGCCGCGGGACTGGACGGCGGGATCGACGGTGATGGGCCCGACGCCGCAGACGTCGTCGGCCAAGAGCAGGAAGTTGGAGCCGAGGATGCGCCCGTCGTCGACGGCGAGGACGCCGGCGTAGTCCGGGCGATGGAGGACGCCGCCGATGATGAGACCGCCGACTTCTTCGGAGGGGACGTCGCGGTGCACGGCGTGGCGCTGGTGGAGCGTGTCGAAGGCGCAATGGCAGATGCGGGCGAGGTCGGCGAAGTGCGCGGGCTGGGCGGGGATGAGTTCGATCGCCATGCGGGTCGGGTCCTTGAAAGACAGGAGGTGAGCGGGGTCGCGGGTCAGTCCTGGGGGAGTTGCTGGAAGACGGCGACCATATCCAGCCAGACCTGCTCACGCTGGATGTGGCGGCCGTCGGGCGTGAACTCGAGGACGTGCAGGATGCGGAACTTCAGGGGTCGGTTGCGGCCTTCGAGGCCGAAGGGGCGGCCGGGAGCGCGGCCCTCCCACATCGATTCGTCGACCATGAAGTTGTGGCCGTAGAGGCGCCGCAGGGGCGTGACGCGGCTCTCGGCGAGGTCGGCAAAGAGTTGCTGGTAGAACGCGCGGGCGCGGTCGCGCCCGCGGGTGGGGCCGGTGGGGTAACCGACGATGTCGTGCGTGGCGTCGGGCGCGAGGGTGGGGAGGACGCCCTCGACGTTGTCGGCGGCCTCGAAGGCGAAGTGCTCGTCGAGCTTGCGGTCCATGTCCTGGGGAGAAAGGGCGGCGGGATGGGTCATGGGGCGGGCTCCTGTGACTAGTGTATCTTCGTGAGACTATAGTCTCACAAACCCAGAAATGCGAGCCGACCGCGGGCGGGTCGGGCGCGGAGAGAAAAGAGCATCGGGATCCGGAAAGGGGAGCCGGCTTCGATGGCGTGCGAGCGCGGCGTGTTGCCGCGGCCGACTTACGACCCCCGCAACTTCTTGATTTGCTCCAGCGCCCGGTCGTGCTCGCGTTTGAGCGCGCGGAGACGGAGGAGGGATCGAACGCGGGTGACGAGTTCGAGTTTGTTCACCGGCTTGGTGAGGAAGTCGTCGGCCTTGCTGTCGACGGCGCGTTCTACGTCGCCGACCTCGTTGAGGGCGGTGACCATGACGATCGGGATGTCGCGGGTCGCCGGGTTGCTCTTGAGTTTGGCGCAGGCCTGGAAGCCGCTCATCCGCGGCATCATGACGTCGAGGAGGATGATGTCGGGCTGCTGGGCGTCGACGGCGGCGATGGCCTCGAGGCCGTCGTGCGCCAGGCGGATGGGGCAGTTGAGGTCCTCGAGGTAGGCCTGGAGGAGTTCGAGGTTCTGGGCGTTGTCGTCGACGATGAGGATGTTCATGCCCGGGGGGAGGGGCTGGTCCATCTGGAAGGCGGTCTCGCTGTCGGGGGCGGGGCGGGTCTGTGCCTGGCTCATGGGATCATCCTTCGGTGGGCGGCTTGGCGACAAACTCCCCGCGGCGGCCAACTCCGAACGGCCTGTTTCCAACCTCCACTGGGCGTTCGGCAATCGGCATGGGGCCTTCAAGGTCAGGCCATCGGCGGTCGGCGGTGCGCGGCGGGCTGATTGAGGGCCTCGGGCGGGGTGGATGCGGGGCAGGGAGGGGTGAAAAGCGGGAATTCGGGGTGCAGCCTATCGTATGGCACCCGTTTGTCCCGGAATTCGTACGCACAACGGACCGGAGAAAACGGGAAATGCACTCACTGGCCGGGAGTGGCCGCGCGCGGAGCGGACGCGTGCGGCGGCGCTCGGCCCGAGGTTTTGGTATGTCGCGACTGACGAAACCGGCGTGGACGAACCGGTTCCAAGAGCCCACGCTGGCGCACCTGCGCGCGGGGCTGGCCAAGGACAAGGCCTCGCTGTTCGATCTCCTGCGGACTCGCCTGCTGGAAGTGGAAGGGATGAAGGAGAGCATTTCGTGGCAGGGCGTGCCCTGGCGCTGGACGCTGATTTACTCGACGGACGGGGAGGACGCGACGGGTTCGAAGGCGTGGGCGTATCTCGTCCCCGATCCGGAGCGCCTGCAGGTGTGCATCACTCTGCGAACCGACCAGATCCAGGGGGCGGGAGTGCAGCGGCTGAAGAAGTGGGTGCGCGACGGGATCGTGTTCGCGCGATCTGTTGCGGGGGTGTGCTGGCCCACCTACGAGGTGACGACCAAGGCGCAGGTGGATGACCTGTTTGAGTTGATCGCCCGCAAACAGAAGGCGAGCGACGCGCGGGTTCAGCACGCGTAAGTGACGACAACCCAAGGGCTCGCGGGCCGGCATACCCGGTTCAGGCGGCGATTGGAGGCGGATGGATGCCGCCGCCGATAGATGATGGGGTCTCTCACGCTGTTGAGTGGGAGGTTCGGGTACGTGGTTGCGCGCGGGCCGAGGGCTCGGCAGGAGGCTGTGCATGCGCTGTGCTGGACGAGGGCGAGCGGGCCTGAAGCGGTTGGCGGTGTGGGCGCTGGCGGCGACGGTAATGGGGTCTGGGGTGGCGGCGCGATCGCACGCGGGGGTCGGGACGGAATCGCGGCGCGGGCGGACCAGCGCCGCGCCGGCGGTGGTCTCGACGGACAAGCTTCGTCGGCAGATCATGGACGCGATCGCGGCGGCGCGACTGGCGCCCGGGCGCGTGGGCGTGTCGGTGCGTGACTGCGGGACCAACGACGAACTGGTGCTGGTGCAGCCGCAATCGGACGAAGACCGCCAGTTCATCCCGGCGAGCAACCTCAAACTCATCACGTCGGGCGTGGCGATGCTGGCGCTGGGGGCGGACTACGAGTTCAAGACGACGTTTGTGGTGCAAGGGAACCGGCTGATCATCCGCGCGTCGGGAGACCCGGCGCTGGCGGACCCGGTGCTGCTGGAGAAACTGGGGGTGACGACGGATCAGTTCGTAAGCACACTGGCGAACTCGATCGTGGCGGCGGGCTCGCAGCGGATCGACGAGGTGATCATCGACGACCGGGTGTTCGACCGGCAGCTGGTGCACCCGGACTGGCCGGCGGACCAGTTGAGCCGCGCGTACTGCGCGCCGGTGAGCGGGCTGAACTTCCACGCGAACATCCTGGACGTGTACGCGACGCCGGCGGGGCGGATCGGCGAGGCGCCGGTGGTGCGGACCGACCCGAGCGCGCCGTGGCTGGAGATCGACCGGCGGAACGCGCGGACGGTGAGCGAGGGGAACACGCAGCTGTGGATCCAGCACGGGGCGACGCCGACGAAGTTCCTGCTGCACGGGAGCGTTCGCGCGGCGATCAAGGAACCGGTGCAGGTGACGCTGAAGGATCCGGGGCTGCTGTTCGGGCAGTTGCTGGCGGACGCGCTGGTGAAGCGGAACGTGGGCGGACGCGCTGGGTCGGACGGGCGCGCGACGCAGCCGGTGGTGCGGTTCGCGGAGGCGGGCGAGAACCTGTCGGCGCCGGCGGGGATGGAACGGGTGGTGGCGCTGGTGCGGACGCCGCTGAGCGTGGTGATGGAGCGGTGCAACGTCGACTCGGACAATCTCTACGCGGAGTGCATGCTGAAGGCGGCGGCGAACAAGTTGACGGGCCAGCCGGGGAGCTGGAGCAACGGGACGGCCGCGGTTCGGATGATGATCAAGGATCGGCTGGGCCCGGAGGCGGCGTCGAGCCTGATCATGGCCGACGGGTCGGGGTTGAGCCGCAACAACCGGGTGACGGCGTCCCTGATGACGCGCTGGCTGTCGGAGATGTCGTCGTCGCCGTCGGGCGAGGGGTTCGTGGACTCTCTGGCGGTGGCGGGCGAGGAGGGGACGGTCAAGACGCGGTTCCGCAAATCGAAACTCGAGACGGAGGTGCGGGCTAAGAGCGGGTACATCCGGCAGGTGCGGACGCTGTCGGGGTTCCTGACCGAGCCGAGCACGCGCCGGCGGCTGGCGTTCAGCATCCTCGTGAACGAGGTGCCGTCGGGGGCGGACCAGCGGGCCAAGGACATGCACGAGCGGATCGTGGAACTGCTCGACACGTACCTGGCGAGCCAGGAGTCGCGTCCGAACCCGGCGGGCGAGGCCGTGGGCGGTTGAGGCCCGCGCGAGGCGGCGGATGTAAAGCCCCGACGACACGGAAAAAGGCCCGGGCGAGCCCGGGCCTTTGGCGTTTGGTCCACATCGTGCGCACCATGCGGTGCGGCGTTCAGACCCGGCGGCGGCGTGCCGCGGCGAGGCCGGCGAGCGCGAGCAGGCCGACCGAACCCGGCGCGGGCGTGGCGCGGAAGGTGAAGTCGTCGACCGACGAGTTCTTGGCGTTGAACGTGCCCGGCGTCGTGAGGAACGTGAGCATCGAGAAGTTCGCCATCGACTGCATCATGGGGACGTTGGTCGCGAGGATGTTGTTGGTGCTGGTGTTGAACTCGAAGTAGGAGGCGGAGACGGTCTGGTTGGCGAGGTCGAGGGTGATATCCCAGCGGTCGTAGTAGCCGCCGCTGCCGACGATGCTGGTCTCGAACATGTTCGATCCGTCCCAGAAGGTGATCTTGTCGCCGGTGGGGCGGTTGGTGAGGCCGAGCTTGAAGCCGGAGTTGCCGGAGGCGTCCTGGAAATCGATGGTGTTGCCGAGGTAGCCGTAGATCTGGTTGCCGGAGCCGTCCTGGACGTCGAGCTGGCCGCGAGCCCAGAAGGAGAGCTTGACGATCTGGCCGCCGGTCATGCTGGGCGCGACACCGCCGAGGTCCTGGGCGTCGACGTTGTAGCGGTACTTGAGCGCGGGGCCGGACCAGCCCTCGTGCCCGGTGGTGAGCATGAGGCACTGGTCGTTGGTCGAGCCCATCGTCATGTTGCTGTTGATCCACGTGCGGTCGAGGTTCTGGTGGCCGGTGACGTAGGAAATGCCGCCGCCGGATGAGAAGCCGCCCTGGAGCGCGGTCCAGAGTCCGGAGTTGGGGGTGATCGCGGCGGGGCTCATGGCCATGTAGCCGCTGTTGGCGCCGTACTCACCGGCGTTGTAGTTCTGGACCATGTTGAGGAACGGCTGGTATCCGTCGGCGCTTTCGAAGCCACCGAGCCAGGCGTGCGCGTCGGGCGTGAGCGTGAACACGGGCGCCAGCAGACCCGCGGCGAGCAGTGCGCAACGAGACCAACCCTTCGCCGAAGCGAAGCCGCAACGATTGAACGTGAACATGTTGTCCTCTCTCTCGACTCGAACAGGCAAGTACCCCGCACGACGCCGCCCGGCTTGCCCGCACCGGTCGCCCGCCCTTTGCAGAATCTGAAGGTACCAGCGCGGGGGCGGTCGCGACAACGAGGATCGCCGATCGGAGGCGGGATTGATTGATGGCATTTGAGGGTATTTGCGTCGGCGGCGCAAGAACGCGGTTCGGCGGGAATCGGGCGGGTGTGGTAACCGCGCAGCGTCGGAATGCAAGCGATTTCGTGCTTGGCGCGTGGGGAGGGCGCGGTACCTTGTCGGAAGTAGGCCCTCCGCCGCCCATGGCCATTGCCGGGCTGGACCTCGACACATCCGGGTAGTTCGTCCGTCGGCGCCTGAGTGCTCAGGCGCACGGCGGCGTGTTGGTGTTTCGGGGAGAGATTTGGAAGGAGGCAGAGATGGCACGCGCAGGATTGTGGAGCGTGGGCGCGCTGGCGCTCGCGGGGCTGACCTCGGCGGCGATGGCGGGGGACATGGGCCCTCCGAACTTCCCGGGGTATTCGTGGAACCGCTCGGACCCGCACACGACGTTCGTGAAGTGGACGTTCGGCGGGCCGGGAACCTCGGGCGGCAACTACTTCTTCCCGGATGAGTTTCTGAACCCCGGCGGGCCGGCGCAGGTGGTCGGCACGCAGACAACCGCGACGCCGAGCACGATCCCGGATGAAAACGGGCGGGACGACGCGGTGTGGTGCATCAACCCCGGGCAGGCGTTCGTGGTGACGATCCCGAACATGCTCGACATCACGCACCCGAAGGACATCTTCGTTCAGTACAAGTGGTGGGCGCCGGCGGGAGTGGGCGGCGAGCCGGTGATCATGGCGATGGACCCGTCTGGTCTGATGGCGGGGCCGGGGCCGGTGGTGTGCACGCCGTCGACCATCGGCGAGGCGCCGCCGTTCACGCTGTACTCGGGGTGCGTGTCGCTCGTGCTGCCTTATTGCCCGGAGTTCGAGGTCATCAAGGTGACGAACCCCAACCCCAGTGCACCGATCTATCTGACGCAACTGGTGGTGGACACACGCTGCATCCCATCACCGGGCGCGGGCGCGGCGCTGGCGCTGGCCGGCGGCGTGCTCGGGGCGCGTCGGCGCCGCCGGGATGCGTGAACTTAGCGCCGGCGGCTGATCGGAACGACTGGGTTTGTCGTTACGCCGTCGCGGACGGACAGAAGTCCGCGACGGCTTTTGCTTGAACGCAGCGGCTACTTGGCCTCGGCGCTCTCGGTTTTGGATGCCGGGCGCGAGAACTTGGTCTGCACCGTCTTGAACCAGACGTTGTTGAGCAGTTTGATCTCGATGGTCTCGGTGATGACGTTCTTCTCCGTGAGGTCGAAGGTGATGCGGTAGTCGTACTTGCGCCACGGCTCGTCGTCCTTGGGCGTGGGCTCTTCGACGGTGCCGTTCAGGATGAACTGCTGCTTGTCGGCGTCATAGGCGCCGGCGCAGTCGTTGGCGTAGGTCGCGAACGAGTCGATCCCGTGGAAGGTGTAGTTCTTCTTGCGCGCATCGAAACCGAGCGTGACCAGGCCCTCGGAGGGGACGCCGCCGTGGGAGAGCCTGCTGCTGATCTGCACGAAGCGCCCGCCGATGATCTTCTCGCCCTTGGCGACGCCGCGCGAGATGATCGGGTTCTGCTCCGGGCCCGGGACCCAGTAGGAACTCACCTCCCAGTCTCCCAGGAAGGCGTCGAGCGCCGCGTGCTCGGCGGTGGGCCTGGACTTGTTGATCAGGTCGGACCAGAGCGTCTTGGCCGAGATGTCCGTGGGCTCGTTGATGACGATGTCCTTGGGCTCGTCCTTGGTCTCGGCGGGCTGTGCGAAACCCGCGAGCACGGCCAGCGTGGCGAGCGATGCGCCGACGACGAACACGCGGGCCAGCGAGCGCCTGTGCGCGAACGCGGCGGGCGGGTGCGCCAACGCGCGGCGAGAAACGGCTTGGGCTGATGAGTCGTGACGGGCTCCGAGCATCGGTGAGTCCTCTTCGTGTGGAGTGTTGCGGGATCGGTGATCGGTGAGGATCACGGCAGAACAGGGAACGCGAACGCCCGATCGTTGAAGCCCTGCGCAGCGGCGGCGCGGGGAGGTGTCGGCGACGGTGGCGCGGCCAGACAGATGATCCGCGAAACCGGGGCTTCGACGGGGCTTACGTTCGATACCGACAGCCCGGTTCGCGGCTGAGGCGTTCGATACCCTAACAACTATCCACAATAAAAACCGAACATTGACAGGTGTTCGGGACCTGGTACCATGTTCGCGTTCGAGCACGCGACCAGTGCCGCCCTCGGACAGGTTGGGCTGATTCAAGGAAGTTTCAGCCGCCTTCAAGCACTCGGCCCCCGCAGCGCCCGCACCCCACGGTCCCCAAACAGCCGGCCTGAATGCACGGCAAACGGGAAACTGGGTCCAAGCGGCCACGCTCGGCAGCAAGAAAGGAGGGCCAATCATGGCCCGCCCCGGTACTCCGTCCGCCCCCGTTTCCCCCGCCCGCACCCCCGTCAGCGCCAAGGGAGATCCGAAATCGGATCACCGCCCCGAGGCCAGGCACGACGGCAAGGGTCCTGACCACAAGGCACTCGAAGCGAGGGCGGAGGCCAAGAGCGAAGTGAAATCCCCGACCTCGGGCTCGGTCCCGGGTGGTGAGGCATCGAAGGACGCCCGCGAAATGAACGCGCACAAGAACGGCGCGGTGGTGGGCGCCACCCGGCCCGGCGCGGGCGCTCCCGCCCCCGGCGCCGCGCCCGCGCTGGCGGAACTCAAGCCCAGCAAGGAAAAAGTCCAGGCGTTGACGACGGCGGTCGGGCAGATCGAGAAGGCCTTCGGCAAGGGCTCGATCATGAAGCTCGACGAGAACGCCTACATCAACATCCCCGGCATCTCGACCGGCGCCATCTCGCTCGACCTGGCCCTCGGCGGCAAGGGCATCCCCCGCGGACGCATCGTCGAGATCTTCGGCCCGGAATCCAGCGGCAAGACGACCCTCGCGCTCACGGTCGCGGCGCAGGCACAGAAAGCCGGCGGCGTGGCGGCGTTCATCGACGCCGAGCACGCGCTCGATCCCACCTGGGCCCGCAAGATCGGCGTGAACATCGACGAGATGCTCGTCAGCCAGCCCGACACCGGCGAGCAGGCCCTCGAGATCTGCGAGCTGCTCGTCCGCTCCAACGCCGTCGACGTGATCGTCGTCGACTCGGTCGCCGCCCTGATCCCGCGGGCCGAGATCGAGGGCGAGATGGGCGACGCGGTCGTCGGCCTGCAGGCCCGCCTCATGAGCCAGGCGATGCGCAAACTCACGGGCGTCATCGCCCGCTCGAACTGCACCGTCATCTTCATCAACCAGATCCGCGAGAAGATCGGCGTCATGTTCGGTTCGCCCGAGACGACGCCCGGCGGACGCGCGCTCAAGTTCTACTCCTCGGTGCGCATCGACATCCGCCGCATCGGCGCGATCAAGGAGGGCGAGGTCAACGTCGGCAACCGCGTGCGGGCGCGCGTGGTGAAGAACAAGGTCGCCGCGCCGTTCCGCGAGGCCGAGTTCGACATCATGTTCGACGAGGGGATCTCCACGGCGGGCGACCTGCTCGACCTCGCCGTCGAGTCGGAAGTCGTGGAAAAGAGCGGCGCCTGGTTCACCTACAAGGACATCCGCCTGGGCCAGGGACGCGAGAACGCCAAGAAGTTCCTCAAGGACAACCGCGACCTGTTCGACGAGGTCCGCCGCGGCGTGCTGGCGTCCCGCGCGACGCGCCCCGGAACGGCGCCCGCCGCCGCGGCCAAG
>CALMQD010000158.1 GCA_937871415.1 uncultured Phycisphaerales bacterium
AGGAGCCACTCGCGCAGGGTTTGCAAGGCGCTCAAGTGGTCCGGTCGGATCGCGGGGTCGAGTTCGTAGATGTTGGGCCCGGGGTGGTAGAGCCACACACCATTCTCGCAGACAGCGGGAACGGATTGATTGGCCGTGAGGCGGCAGATCGCTTCGGCGAAAGGCTGCGGTCGGCCGGTGCAGGGCGTGAGCACCGGGCGGTCGCCTTGTGACTGAGCGCGCCGGTTGTGCGCGGCGACGAGCGCGAGGTGTTCAAGATCGAACGGCTCGGTGCTCTCGGCGGTGAGGCAGCCGTCGACGTCGCAGAGGACCAAGTCGAAGCGTCGCTTCACTCGGACGCCTCCTCGCCGACGGAAGCCGCGGTCGCGGCGGGAAGGCTCGGCGCGGCGTTGGTCGTCGTTACGGGGTTGGCCTGGGCACGCTGGGCGAGGCGCTCGAAGCGCGCGGCCAGGAGCGGGCCGGCGGCAGCGTCGAGCGGCGCGCTGAACGAGCCCGTCATGCTCGCGGGCGAGAGGGGGTCGGCGAAGCCGGGATCGGCCGCGGCCAGGCGCAAGGAGAGATCGAGCACGCGCCCGGCGTAGGTGCTGTCGCCGGGATCGCGCGAGGGGAGCACGAAGCCGCCGCCGGTGTAGAGCCCGACGACCGACCGACCGGCGGCGTCGTCGGTCTGGGCCGCGCTGGCCAGGACGATGGTGCGGATGGCGACGTTGCAGGCGGTGCGGTCGATGGGGGTGCGTCCGGCGTCGGGCGTGAGGAAGAGGTGGATGTGGGTGATCGAGCCGGTGAGGCCGGACAGGTCGTCGTTCAGGTCGGTCAGGCGCGCCTGGGGGAGGTCGGAGAGGTAGATGTCGGCGGTGTCTGGGTCGGGCACGCCGGGGGGCGGGGGCACGGGCACGTAGGCCGCGGCGACGACGGGCGCGCTCAGGCCTCGACCGGTGAGCGTGCTCTGGACGCTGAGCGTGCCGCCGGTGGTGGGGCCGACCATGGAGGCGACGCGCGAGCAGCCGCCGGGGGCCGCGAGCGCCACGCCGATGAGCAGGGCGAGGCCGGCGCGGCGCGGGCGGTTGGCGCGGGAGCGAGGCACGCGGTTCGGGCAAAGGGCGGTCATGGGGCACAGCGTAGCCGACGGGACTCGGGCCGTGTCAGGGCGCGATGAGGCGTTGCCTCAAGCGACAGGCGCGCAGCATCACTTGCCGGGAGGGGCCTTAGCCTGTCCGGCTTCGGAGAGGATGCGCTCCATCACGTTGTCGCCCTTGCGGTCCCAGCGCGGCACGAACTTGCGGTTGACCATGACATAGGGGATCTGGCCGACGCCGAGGGATGCGGCGGACTGGACGTCTTCCTGGAGCGCGATGCCGACTTTTCCGCCGGCCATTTCGGCGACGAGTTGGTCGGCGTCGAGCCCGCAGGCCGCGGCCCCGCGCTTGATGGCGTCCACGCTCATGCCCGCCTGGTTGGCCATGAGCCAGGCGTGCATTTTCCAATAGGCCTCGTCGCCGCCGAGGGTGAAGGCGGCCTCGGCGGCCTTGCTCGTGGTGCACCCGAAGGCGAAGAAGGTCTTGGAGACGGCGGGGTTGCAGTCCTTGTCGCCGGGGAAGTGGCGGTAGATGTACCGCACGCCCTTGGGGTTCTTCTCGACGGCCTCGCGGATCATGGCGTCGACGCGGGCGGTGTTGGGCTCCTGGAAATCGCCGTAGACGACGACCTCGACCGGCGCCGAGGGATCGCCCAGCGCGTGGACGACCTGCTCGGTCGGGAGGCTCCGCGCCGGCTGGTCGCGCCAGTCGGCGACGTACTTCTCGCTGGCCAGGACGGGCATGTCGGCCTTGGCGGTCTGCGCCGGGGGGTTGGCGGCGATGATCGCTTCGACGGCGGTCTCGACGGCGCGCGGCGCTTCCCAGCCCTTGAGTTCCACGCCGTTGATGAGGACCATCGGCGTGCCGTTGATGCCCAGCAGCATCGCGCGGTCGATGTCGCGCTGGATGAGCGCGAGGGTCTGCGGAGACTGCATGACCTTCACGAACTGAGCCGAGTCGAAGCCGAGGCTCTGCAGGTCGGCGGGGAAGGTCGCGTCGGTGAAACTGCCGCCCTTGGAGAAAAGCCAGCGGTGCATCTTCCAGAAAGCGGTGTTGGAAGCCTCGACCTGGTCCTGGCCTTCGAGGGCCGCCTTGGCGCCGGCGACGATCGCGGCGGTCTCGGCGGCGCGTGCGGCCCAGCAGGCGTTGGGGTGCGGGCACTGGTTGCCGATGTTGGCGTTGCAGGCGCTGCAGAGGGGGAACTGGACGGCGCTGATGGAGACCTTGTCGGGGTACTTGGCCTGCATGGCGAACGACTCGGTCTCGATGCGCCGGCACTGCGGGCACTGGTAGTCCGAGATGAGGACGATGCGGACGACCGCCGCCTCGGGCCCGAAGCGCCAGCGCCCGGTGAAGCCGGTCGCGGCCCAGGGCACGTCGGGCTCGGCGGGCTTGTTGGCGGCGTTCTGTGCGGCGGTCCTGGCGGCCTCGGCTTGCGCGACCATCTGGGCCTGGCTTTCGCGCTGCGCAGCCTGGGACTTGGCGAGTTCGGTCCCGCGCTTCTGGGCGTCGAGCACGCCGAGCGCGGTGGCGCAGAGCGCGAAGACCGCCGCGCCGGCGAGGAGTGGAACGAACCGGGCGAGCGGAGCGGAGGGTGCGAGTCCGGGAGAGGAGGTCGTTGCCGTTTGCACGTGCGGACGTTTACGCATCGTCAACTCCAGGATGAGCCAGGCGTACAGGTTGAAGCCGTGGGCTGTGAGGCAGTAGACACAAGTCTTGCCGCTGAGGGCGATCACAGCGAGGTACAGGATGGAGCCCGCGGCGCCGAGGCGCGCGAGCCAGCGCAGGGCGCGGCCCTCTCGGATGATGCGCCCACGGAGGAGCCAGAGCGCGCGGGCGACGAAGAGCCCGGCGAAGAACGCCGCGGCGAGCAGGCTTGTCGGCATGATGGCGCTGGC
>CALMQD010000159.1 GCA_937871415.1 uncultured Phycisphaerales bacterium
CTATTCGGCGAGGTTCAGCCCGGATGCGACGCGGTTGGTAACCGCTTCGGACGACAAGACCGCGCGGGTGTGGGAGATACCGACAGGCGCAAGCAAAGCGGTCCTCCTCGGCCATACTTTCGGGGTAGCGTCGGCGTGGTTCGCGGCCGATGGCCAGAAGATCATCACGACCTCGTACGACGGCACGATTCGGATTTGGGACGCCGACTCCCGCATGCCCGCGACTGGGCTTGAGTGGGGCCGGTGTTCGCCTGGCGCCGCATCGTTCAGCCCGGACGGTGCTCGCCTCGTCACCTGCTCCGAGCCGAACTGCGCCCGCGTCTGGGACGTGGCGGCCGGGGCGCCGCTTCGCGAGTTCCTTGGGCATGACCGAACAGTTCGATCCGCGGCCTTCAGCCCGGCGGGTGATCGAATCGTCACAGCCTCGGACGATCACACGGCGTGCGTGTGGGACTCGGTGACGGGCGACCGTGTCGTGACGCTGGCAGGGCACACGGACGGCGTCAACTCGGCGCTGTTCGACCGCTCGGGCGCACGAGTCATCACGGCGTCGAGCGATCGGACTGTGCGCATCTGGGACGCCAGGACCGGTGAGTGCCTCTCGCGGCTCGACTGCGATCGCGGCGGCGGAGTTGTAAGCGCGGAGTTCAACTCGGATGGCTCCCGCATCCTTAACCGATACCTTGACGTCACGGCCAGTTTATAGGACGCGTCAACACGCGCGGTGCTGACGGACCTGGAGAGTTCCGATGGGTCGGTCATGTCCGCGGAGTTCAGTTCGGACGGACGGCGGGTTGTTACCGCACGCAAAGACGCCGCTGCGGATGTCTGGGATGCGGGTTCCGGTGCAAGGCTCTTCAAACTCGAAGGCCATGCCGGAGGGCTTGTATCGGCCCGATTCAGCCGGGATGGTCGGCGGATCGTAACGACTTCTGTGGACAACACGGCACGAGTCTGGGACGCGTCGACGCGTCGCGTCGTGGCGGTTCTTCGTGAACACGAAGCGACAGTCAATAGCGCGCAGTTCAGCCCGGACGGCGGCCGCGTGGTCACATCGGGCGACGATCAGGTCGTGCGGCTGTTCGACTCTGAAACCGGAGAACTCCTGGTTGAACCAGCCACGCAGACTGGTCCTCTCGACTACGTCGGGTTCAGCCCCGATGGCACGCGGCTCGTCGCGTCGGGCTGGTACTTCGTGGGCCAGTTGTGGGACAGCGCGCGATACGCGGTTCGACGCAGGGAAATCCATGAGGCGAACGGCGTGGCCGGTCGTGCCTCACAGGTCTTCGCCGCACGACGTGCTTGGGGGCAAGGCCTGACCGATGCGTGGGAGGCCTTCCGCGAGGACGCGATCAGCGACGCGCTGGAACGGTCGAGATGGTTGGCGGCCGCGGAAGATGTGTGGCGGAAGGCGTCGGATGGAGCGGCGGACACGAACTCTGAAGCGTGGGCTCTGTGCGAGAGTGAGACATGCCGGGACGCCGACGCTGCCGAGGCCGTCGGCCTCGCGATGGAGGCGACCGCCGAGGACCCGAGTGAACCGGACTACCACAGCACGCTGGGGGTGGCGTGGTTTCGACTCGGTTTCTACCACGAGGCGGTTGCGGAACTGCTGGAGTCGGAGCGGCTGTACGACAGCGATATCCCCGATCCACTGAACTGGAGCATGATCTCGATGGCGCAGCACCGGCTGGGACAACCCGACCTCGCACGAACCAGTCTGCTGTGCGCCGAAGAGGGCCTTCAATGCTGCGCATCCGACCCGCTCTACTCCGACTACGCGGCGTTCGCCCAACCGTACGTGGAACTCGCCAAGGCCCGCATCAACTCCGGGGATGGAAACCCGTAGCCGATGCCGAGCGGTCAGCCGCGTCGCGTGCGTACCCAGTCGTTGCCGCGCACGCGGACTCAGGCGCGCAGAAGCACGATCTGCAAGTGCGCGATCGCGACTTCGAGCGCGCGTGCCGCGAGCCGGGGTCCGCCGGTGCGGCGGTCGCGGCGGCGGGTGCAAAGGACGCGACCGGCGCAAAGGACGCG
>CALMQD010000160.1 GCA_937871415.1 uncultured Phycisphaerales bacterium
TCGCGGCGGGGATGCAGTTTTTCTTGACCGGGGACGGTGTGTGGAAAACCGGCCGCGAGTTACACAAATCTCTGTCCAGCATACACTTGCGATACGCGACACCTCGATTCCCTTCCGGTTTCCCGGTGTCGAACGCATTGCCCCCATTTTCGGGGCCCATTGAAAGCGACTCGGAGGCTCACGGAGCGGGCGACGCGCGGGTCCGCCGCGCCGGGCCGATACTGTCGTTCGCCCCGATGCCCACTCATCCCGGTCCAACGCCGTCGACGCCGAACGCACCGCCCGGGAAAAGCGCGCCGGGTGTGGCGTCGCAGCAGTCGGTTGTGGCGGAGTTGGTGCGCACGGTGCTGGACGATGCGCGGACGGTGCTGCGGCCCGGCTGGCCGCGATCGATGGACCCCGCCCCGGGTTCGACGGGAGAGGCCTGCGGGACGGTGGCGCCCAGCGACTGCTTTGCGCTCGCGCAGGCGGACCTGGAGCGCATCGACGAGATGATGGGGCTGCTGCGCCGGGTCATGTTCCCCGGCTACTTCGATCCGGCCCCGGTCCCGACGACCCCGGAGGATCTCCAGCAGCACGTTTCGCACCTGTGCGGGTTGATCGCGGGTCATCTGGAACGCGCGCTGCGCGCGGTCTTCCGCTACAGCCCGGGCGCTCAGTCCTTGCGGCCCGGGAGTGTGGGGCGTTCGGGCGCGGGGGGGCAGACGCAGAGCGAGTCGCACTCGATCTGGAGCGAGCAGCCGCTGGGCAAGGCCGAGGAGCGGTTCAGCCGCGACGTCGTCGGCGCGTTCATGGCGAGGCTGCCCGAGGTGCGTCGCCTGCTCTCGCTGGACGTGCAGGCGTCGTACGACGGCGATCCCGCGGCGGAGCACACCGACGAGGTCATCCTCTGCTACCCGGGGCTCGACGCGATCTTCTCGCACCGCGTGGCGCACGAACTCTACAACCTCGATGTGCCGCTGCTCCCGCGGATCATCTCCGAGCGGGCGCACTCGCGCACGGGCATCGACATCCACCCCGGCGCGCAGATCGGGCGCAGTTTCTTCATCGACCACGGCTCGGGCACGGTCATCGGCGAGACGAGCGTCATCGGCGAGCACGTGAAGATCTACCAGGGCGTGACGCTCGGCGCGCGGAGTTTCCCCAAGGACGAACGCGGGCGCGTCATCCGCGGCATCAAGCGCCACCCGACCATCGGCAACCGCGTGAACATCTACGCCGGCGCCGTCATCCTCGGCGGCGACACGGTCATCGGCGACGACTGCGTGATCGCCGGCGGCGTGTTTGTCACCTCGAGCGTGCCGCCGGGGCACGTCGTGCAGCAGCCGCGCGCCGACCTCACGCTGCGCCCCAACGCCCCCGCCGCCGCGGCATCCTCCGGCGCGAAGGCGAGCGGCCAATCACACGGCGGGGCGCAGGCGAAACACACCC
>CALMQD010000161.1 GCA_937871415.1 uncultured Phycisphaerales bacterium
GCACGCGGAGGAGGAGGGCCACGACCACGCGGAGCACGACCACGAGCACGAGGAGCACGCGCACGACGAGCACGACCATGATCATGATCACGGGCACGGAGCGCCGATCTCCAGCGCGGACCTGACCGATGCGGATCGGATGATCACGGGGGTGCTGCTGCGCGTGGCGACGAGGCCGGGGATGGAGTCTTCGGCGGGGATCCAGAGCGTCTTCGACCAGTTGCGGCGCGATCCGACGATCACGGTGGCGCAGCCGGTGCAGCAGATCAACTTCCTGTTCCGCATCGTGTCGAACGTGGACCGCATCCTGCTCGCGATGGCGCTGGTGGTCATGGCGTCGGCGAGCGTGTCGATCCTGCTGTCGCTGTACAACTCGATGGACCAGCGCCGGCGGCAGATCGCGGTGCTGCGGGTGCTGGGGAGTTCGAGCGGGCGCATCTTCGGGCTGGTGCTGACCGAGTCGGCGCTCATCGGCGGCATCGGGGCGGCCGTTGGCCTGGTGCTGTCGTACGTCGGTTCGCTGGCCGCGTCGAGGGCGATGTTCGAGAGCCTGGGGCTGCTGATCGAGCCGGTGTACGGCCTGGAGTGGGTGCTGGCGGTGATCGTCGGCGCGGTGCTGCTGTCGGCGCTGGCGGGCCTGGCGCCGGCGGTGCGAGGCTATCGCACGAGCGTGGCGGAGAACCTCAAGCCGGCCGTGTGAGGGCGCGCCGGTACACTGGGCGCATGGCGGAATCGACACGGATTGAACGGGCGGAAACGGGCGAACCGGACCGGCGGGATGGCGCGGCGGACCCGCCCGCGCCCCCGAACGAGGCGGAGTTCCTGCGCGCGTTTCTCAGCGGGCGCGATGCGCCCTGCCCGGCGTGCAGGTACAACCTGCGCGATCTCCAGAGCGGGCACTGTCCGGAGTGCGGCCTGGCGCTCACGCTGCGCGTGAACCTCGTCGATCCGGCGCTCGGCTCGTTCCTGACCGGGATTGTCGGGCTCGCGGTGGGCATGGGGTTCCACGGGAGCGTTCTGGCGTGGGCGGTGTTCGTGCTGCTCAATCGGCGGTTCGGCGGGGGGCCGAAGTTCTTCGAACTCTTGCCGCTGATGGTCGGGTTCGCGTCGTGCCTGGCGGGCATTCTGTTTCTGGTGAAGCGCCGGACGTGGTTCATCGCCCACAGCGCCGGCTGGCGCACGCGGGTGGGCCTGGCGCTGTGGCTGCCGGGGGTCGTGTGCTTTGTGTGGTTCGTGAGCGTTGCGAAGTGAGCGCGGGGCCGGGCGCGATGTCACGCCCGGCCCGGTCACGCCCGGCCCGGTCACGCTCGGCCCGGTTGCGGTGGGCCTGTCACGCCAGGTCGAAGAGGAGGACGTCGACGGGCTCTTTAGAGTCCGGCGCGGCTTCGATGGTGACGTTGGACTCGTTCTCGATGGCCGCGGCGTCGCCGGCGGTAACGTCGCGCCCGTTCACGCGGGCCTTGCCGGTCACGATCTGCACCCAGGCGGCGCGGGTCGCGGCGATGTCGCGTGAGCGTGAAGCGCCGGGCGCGATGCGCGTGCTGTAGAGCCAGGCGTCCTGGTGGATCTCGAGCGCGCCGGTGTCGCCGGCGCGGCCCTCGGGCGCGACGAGCGCGGTCCACAGGCCGCTGGTCCAGAGGTCGAAGGCCTTCTGGCCGTAGCGGGGCTCGTGGCGCGGGCGGTCGGGGCGCAGCCAGATCTGCAGGAGGCGCACGGGGCGCGACGGGTCGAGGTTGTGCTCGCTGTGCACCATGCCGGTGCCGGCGCTGATGCGCTGGACCTCGCCGGGGCGGAGCACCTCACGGTGCCCGTCGCCGATGGCGTCGCCGTGCGTGAGCGCGCCTTCGAGCACGACGGAGATGATCTCCATGTCGCGGTGGGGGTGCGGGTCGAAGCCCGAGCGCGGCGCGACGATGTCGTCGTTGATGACGCGGAGCGAGCGGAAGCCCATCCACTGCGGGTCGCGGTAGTCGCCGAAACTGAAGGAGTGCCAGGAGTCGAGCCAGGGGAACTGGGTGCGGCCTCGCTCGTGTGATTTGCGGATGGTGAGCATGGGCTGGTACCTCTTGCAGGGTTGTGAAGGCGCAGTGGGATAGCGCTCCGCCGGTCGTGGATCGGCGCGGAACGCAGGGTGCACGGAATGCGATGAACGTACGGCTTAGACCGCGAA
>CALMQD010000162.1 GCA_937871415.1 uncultured Phycisphaerales bacterium
GTGTCGCCGGGGCCGAGCGCCGCGGCCGCGGGAGCGCCGATGGACCTGCTCGATACGCGGGTGCTGTCGAACTCGGTGCGCGAGTGGATCGTGGCGGGGGTGACGCTGGTCGTGCTCTTGCTCGCGGTGTGGATCGCGCGGGGGGTGCTGGCGAACCGGCTGCAGAAGTGGGCGGAGCGGACGCGGTACAAGTGGGACGACACGCTGGTGCAGATCCTGCGGGGGATCCGGCTGTGGTTGATCTTTCCGGCGCTGGTGTTCGCCGCGGCGGGGACGCTGTCGATGCCGGAGTGGGTGCACCGGGCGCTGGGGATTGTGGCGATGCTGGGGGTGGCGGTGCAGTTGCTGATATCGTCGAGCGCGATCGTGGACGCGGCGCTGGCGGCGGTGCTGGCGCGGTCGAAGAACAACAACAGCAACGGCGAGCCTGATCCGACGCTGGCGAGCAGCGTGGGGCTGTTGCGCGTGGCGATCATGTTCGTGCTGTTCGTGGTCGTGCTGCTGCTGGGGCTGGACAACCTGGGGTTCAAGATCACGCCGCTGCTGACGGGGCTGGGGATCGGGGGCATCGCGATTGCGCTGGCGGTGCAGAGCGTGCTGGGGGACGTGTTCGGGTCGCTGACGATCCTGCTGGACAAACCGTTCGTGGTGGGCGACTTCATCGTCGTGGGCCAGCAGATGGGGACGGTGGAGAAGATCGGGCTCAAGACGACGCGGCTGCGGTCGCTCAGCGGCGAGCAACTGGTGTTCGCGAACACGGACCTGCTCGGGTCGCGGGTGCAGAACTTCAAGCGGATGCAGGAGCGGCGCGTGCTGTTCGGGTTCGGCGTGACGTATGAGACGCCGACGAACCTGCTGCGGGAGGTGCCGGGGGTGGTGCGGCGTGCGATCGAGAACCGGAACCCCGGTGTGGAAGGAGCGGGCGCGGGGGGAGCGGCAGCGGGCGCGGGCGGGAGCGGGGCCGCGGGGGAGAGGGGCGGGAAGGCGATGGTGCGGTTTGACCGTTGCCACTTCAAGGGCTTCGGCGCGTACTCGCTGGACTTCGAGGTCGTGTACTTCATGCTGACGCCGGACTTCAACCGGTTCATGGACGTGCAGCACGCGATCAACCTCGACCTGATGGAAGCGTTCGCGGCGATGGGCGTGGCGTTTGCGTATCCGACGAGTGTGGAGATCGTGCGGGGCGAAGACACCAAGCCGGTGCGGTCGGAGGTTGTGTCGCGCCGGGGCTCGGAACTTGGAGGCGCGGAGGTGACGCGGAGGTAGCGGAAGAGACAGGAGTTGAATGCGGCGGCGGGTAGAGAAGGACGGGAAGGATGGAACGGCTAGGGCAAAAACGCGGAGGCGCCAAGGGCGCTGAGGCGACGCAGAGAAGAAGACACCCCGTTTGAGACGGGCTTGGATGGCCCGACTTCTTCCGCGATTTTCTCTGTGGTTTTCCGAGGGCTCGGCGCACGTTGAGCCGGATGCGGGCCGAAAACCCACGGAAACCGCCGCGGGCGGACGGACGCTATCTTGTGGCATGGCCGAGATCGTTCTTGAGCGGGTTGGGAAGCGGTACGCCCCGTCGCCGGCGCCGGCGGCGGTGCAGGACGTGAGCCTTCGGTGTCCGGACGGCGGGTTCGTGGTGCTGGTGGGACCGTCGGGGTGCGGGAAGAGCACGACGCTGCGGATGGTGGCGGGGCTGGAAGACATCTCGGAGGGGACGATCTCGATCGGCGGGCGTGTGGTGAACGACGTGGCGCCCAAGGACCGCGACATCGCGATGGT
>CALMQD010000163.1 GCA_937871415.1 uncultured Phycisphaerales bacterium
GTACACCAGCAAGATCGGAAGCGAAGGAGACTGGAAGCCCGACTAGATCGCGCGCCAGGTCACGGAGTCACGCGCCCGCCCGACCAACGGCCACATTCACTACAGCATGGCGGCGCTCTCGACGAACCGCGGGAACGTCGTGCCGGTTCTTCAGTCCCGCGTGTACGCCGACGACGCGGTGATCCCCGGCGTCGCCGCCCTCACTCCGGACCCGAGCGTCCGCGTCGCGGCCTCGGCCTCGTCATCCACACAGGCCGGGATGATCCGGCTCGAGTGGGCGGCGCCATCGCGTGCCGCCTCACCCGCCGCGCGCCGCTGGATTGTCCAGGCACGGTATGGCGAGTCCTGGCGAACGATGGCCTTCGCGCCGACCCGGACTCGCGCCGACATCCCGGCGAGCGCTCGGGATGGCACGCTCACCGCCGTGGCCGTTCGGCGCGTGGACGCCTTGCGCAGGCTCTCGGCCCCGGCGCTGATCACCGGCGGAGCGCTCCGCGGCGTCAAACAACCGCCTTGATGCAGACCGATCGCTGCCGATCTCGCCGGTTCGCCCAACTGAACGTTCGTGGGCCGAGCCGGCGGCCCGGGGGTGGGCCGCCCGGCGAATGCGGTGGGGTACGGACTTTTCGTCTGCAGGGCTCGATCCACTGGAGAGCCCGACCGCCGCTCGCGCGGCGTTGCGGACCGCGAGAGCGTCGACGCTGGGCGCGCAGCGCGAGCGGAGACTGTTAGCGCGAGCACGTGGTTTTCTTGTTCCGGGCCTGCGGATTGATCTGGAGCATGGCGGCGGTGGAGAACCACGGCTCAACATTCGATGGTCCACTCCGCGTGCTCGACCTGCGCGTGAGAGACACGGCAGGCGCGTGTGATTCTCCGGCGGGGCCTCCGGTGGTCTCTGTTATTCCGCTGGCCCTGAGACTGAGGCGCAACAATGCTCCTCGATGGGCACCCACTCTGAGAGGCGGTACACCGAAGTGCTCCGGCAAAGGACCGCCGCGATCGAAGGCCTGTTCGGCAAACACTCTTTGTATTTGGCATCGCCCGTTCCGTTCTACCTCGGTGGCGATGCGACGATCCTGGGGTTTGACGAGTACCTTCCGGATCACACGGTTTTCTGCACGAACGAAATGACAGGCGCGTGGGGCTCGGGACAGAAACCGGGCAATAGCGGGGAGTTCGAACTTGTCATGGTGCTTGCGAAGGGGTCGACTCTCGCACCCTCCCGCGCGGCGGATGGTCTCATGCGGAAGGGCTGGCTGGGAGTGACACTTCACGGGTTCGCCAAGTACAGCACGCAGGCCGTGCTGACTCCAGGCGAGGTGGCCGGACCGTTACCTGACGCCTTCTCGCCCCACACACACCTCCTCTTTGTCGACTTCGCCGCTGGCAAGGTCAAGTTCGGTTTCGGCGGCCGCCAGTACGGGCTCCTGCTGCTCATCTCGATCAGCGCTGCAGAAGAGCGGTACCACGAAGCGCATGGCGCCGAAGCCCTGCTCAAGAAACTCCGCAAGGCCGGTTCATATCCGGCGAGCGATCCTGCTCGAATGGATGTCCTGTAGATTGCCCTGCGAGCAACGCGCCAGCCGCCGACTTCGACCGCAAAAACGACAACCCCCGAGTCTTGCGACCCGGGGGTTTGAAATAGCGGGGACTGGATTTGAACCAGTGACCTCCGGGTTATGAGCCCGACGAGCTACCAGGCTGCTCTACCCCGCATCCTGTTGGACTGACAATAGACGCGCCGCCGCGCGGGGTCAATCACTGTGGTTTGGCTTGCCCCGCTTGGCTTGGCGTGGCTCGGCGGTGACGGCAACCGTGACGGCGTGCGGTCGTAAACCGGGTCACCTCCATTGGCTCGATCGATGCCAAGGCAATCTCTTCGGTTCAGTTTGGTTCATGCGGGCGGCCATCACAGAATCCATCGGGCCGTCGTGCCGTGATCCACGCGGCCGCGATTGTCCGCCGGTGCGATTCAGTCGCACGTGCCGGGTTCAGTCCGCGGCGTGTGCGGTTCCAGACTGCACGCCACGCCCGGCCGGACACGGGTCGCCTTGCTGGTGTGACCGCTGCGGATTTCGTACACTTCGAACCATTGGTTGACGCGGGCACTCCACCCAGCCCACCCAGCCCCGACACGCCGCGTCACGCGGCACACCGAGAGGAGCAAGACGAACATGGCCAAGTTCTCGATCGCGTGGATGCCCGGCGACGGCATCGGCAACGACGTGATGGAAGCGACCCGCATCGTGCTCGACGCGCTCAAACTCGATGCCGAGTACGTGCCGTGCGATATCGGTTGGGAGTTCTGGTGCAAGGAGGGCAACCCCCTCCCCGACCGCTCGATCAAGATCCTCCAGTCCACCACCTGCGGCCTCTTCGGCGCTATCACCAGCAAGCCGCAGGACGAGGCCAAGGAAGAACTCGCCCCGGAGCTCAAGGACAAGAAACTCGTCTACTTCTCGCCCATCGTCAAACTCCGGCAGTTGTTCAACCTGCACACGAACATGCGCCCGTGCAAGTCCTACGAGGGCAACCCGCTCAACTACCGCGGCAACCGGCTGAACAACCCGGAGGGCAAGGACGTCATGATCGACCAGGTCGTGTTCCGCGAGAACACGGAAGGGTCGTACGGCGGCGTCGAGTTCTACCCGCTGCCGCAGTCCGTCTACGACGCGCTCTGCCTGAACCCGAAGATGAAGCCGTGGAAGGACAAGGGGCTGGAGAACGTCGCGCTCTCCACGCGCATCGTGAGCGTCCAGGGGTGCACGAACATCTGCCGCCAGGCGTTCGAGTACGCCAAGAAGACCGGGCGCAAGCGCGTGACGCTCGTCGAGAAGCCCAACGTCCTCCGCGAGACCGGCGGCCTGATGACCCGAATCTTCAAGAAGATGGCGAAGGAGTACGAAGCCGCCGGAATCTGGGGCGACGAGGCGAACATCGACGCCATCTGCATGTGGATGTTCAAGAACCCGCAGGACTACAGCGTCATCGTCGCCGAGAACATGTTCGGCGACATCGTGAGCGACCTGTGCGCCGGTCTCGTCGGCGGCCTGGGCTTTGCGCCCAGCGCCAACCTCGGCGACAAGTACGCGGTCTTTGAACCCACGCACGGCAGCGCGCCCAAGTACGCCGGCCAGTACAAGGTCAACCCCCACGCGATGCTCCTCACGGCCAAGATGATGCTCGACTGGCTGGGCGACGGCCACGGCGGGGGAGGCCAGCGCGAGAAAGACATGGCCAAGCGGCTCGAATCCGCCGTCGCCCGCGTCATCAAGGAAGGCAAGGTCCGCACCTACGACATGGGCGGCAAGGACTCAACGACCGACGTCGCCAAGGAAGTGGCGAAGTAC
>CALMQD010000164.1 GCA_937871415.1 uncultured Phycisphaerales bacterium
GTCGATCCGACCCTCTGTTCAGCGATGCGGCGCGCGACCTGGCGGGCGCCCGAACGAGGCCGCTCGCATGATCGCACAAGAAAACAGGACGCTTTTCGCCGTGCCGGATGTAAGATGGCAGCCGTGCCCGACTCGCTCCCGACATCGCCGCCTCAGTCATCGTCGCCGCCGCGGCGTCGTTACAACCGTCGGCGCACGGACCGGCGTCGTCACGGACCGGACGTGCAGGCCCGGCGCGCGGTGATCCGCACGCCGATGCAGTCCCGCAGCACCCGCCGTTATGCCCGTCTGCTCCGCACGATCTTTCGTCTCTGGCTCTTCTGCATCGTCACGTGGTTCTTCGGCTCCATCTGGCTCTTCAATCCCAGGGGTCAGTCCTCCGCAACGCCCGGGGTGCTTCCGCTGCTCGTGTGGCTCTGCGGCTGGGGCGTCTTTCTCCTGCCGCCGGCGTGGCTGCTCCTGCTCATCCCTACGTACCGCAGCGAGGCGAAGCACCTGCGCCGTGAGACGGTCTTGATCTGTCCCCGGTGCGAGTACGACCTCCGCCGCACGCGCGTGAGGACCGATGCGCCCTTCGATCCCGGGACCGGCGCGCGGATCGACGTGCGTCGGTGCCCCGAATGCGGTTGGGAGGGCTCCGTCACGCCCCGCCGGCCCGCCACGCCCGCCTCGCGCCCCTTGCGCGTGGGCGTGGGTCGGTAAGTCGCCGTCGTCTCGAACACGTCGCCGGCACCACTCCCGTGACGTCGATGTAAGATGAGTTCCGTGCCGGAACCCTCGTCCCCAACCCGCGATGCGCGGCCGTCCAATCCGAAAAGACGCCTGCGCTCGCCGCTGGTCGCCGAACGCACCGAACGCTGGACGCCGCGATTCCGGATCGCGCGACGACTTGCGACGGGCGGTGTGATCGTCTCCATTCTGGGCGCGGTCCTCCTCGCGGCGTTCGCGCCGCACACGTCGTACTCGTCCGGCGGCCCCGGCACAGTTTCGATATACGCGACCCGGTGCGCCGGTGTGTGGACCGTGGACTCCACGCCGCCGGAGTGCACTTCCGCCGGTGCGCAACCCGCCGCCGACAATCTTGAGTTAGTGCTGGTGACGATCGTGATGGACAACGTGCCGCGCCCCGGCCTGAGCCCACTGGACGCGGTGTATCCCGAGCCGGTCGTCCGCGAAACGTCCGTCCGCATCGCGGGCTTTCATCACGTCGTCGCAGAGGCCGCAGGCAAGCCGGCCATGCTCTCGGCGGGTGAACTCGGTCTCACCACCGGCGACGTCGACGCGTTGAACACTGCCACGACCGCCTACGTGCGACGGGTTTTATCGCACGGAGCGGACTACCCGCCGGTCGGCGTCGTTCGATACAACGTTCAGTGGGAGATGTTGCTGGGCAAGCCACTCTTCGTGCTGGGCATCCTTTCGGTCGTGACGTTCGTATTACAGATGACAGTCGCGTTCATTGTGCAGATGGGCGAAGGCATGCGACACGCGCTAGGTCCTTACGCCTGTCCGCGCTGCGACTTCGACCTGCGCGACACGCCGGTGACGGATTCCGGCGACCGCATCTGTCCCGAGTGCGCGTGGAAGGGCCGCGTATGAGTGATTGCGAGAACGGCACGCCGGGCGAAACGCAGACATCCGCCAATCTTGTGACGGCCCGTCTTTTCGCCCCAACGGGGCGCAAAGCCGGTAGCCCGGGGCGTTAGCCCCGGGACCAAGGCCGCAACCCATCTCTCCGATCCCCCACGTCAAGCCCCGAAGGGGCGATCGTGGCGTTTCCGCTCGCGTTGCGGTACACCTTCCCCATGGCCCACGTCGCGCTCCACACGCACTTCGTCTTCTCGACCAAGCATCGCGAGCCGACCATCGTGCCGCAGTGGCGGCCACGTTTGCACGAGTACATTGGCGGCATCGTGCGAAACTCCAACTGCCGGCTCATCGCCGCGGGCGGCGCCGCCGACCACATCCACCTGCTCATCGGGATGCACCAGTCGGTCGCGCCGGCGGACCTCATGCGTCTCGTGAAGTGCAACAGTTCCGGTTGGGTCCACGACGAACTCAAGTGCCCATTTGAATGGCAGAACTCCTACGGCGCGTTCGCCGTCAGCAAGTCGGGCCTCGACAGCGTCATCGACTACGTCAACACGCAGGAAGAGCACCATCGCGGCATGACGTTCGAGGAGGAGTACCTCGCGTTCCTCAAGAAGCACGGCGTCGAACATGATCCGAAGTACGTGTTCGAGTGACGCGGCGGGCTGCCGCCCCTCCGGGGCTTGAACCGGCGGGTAGACGGAGTTGGGGCGCGAACGCTCATTCCCGGGGCTCGCGCCCCGGGCTACCGACTCAAAGCCCCTTCGGGGCAAGAGAGCGCGATCCGACTTGCTCCTTCGGGATCGGACAGGAGCGTGCTCTCGCCCCTTCGTCGCATTGAACAGATAACCCGATGGTCATCGGGCGCCGCGCCACTTTGCCCGGGGCGACAGCCCAGGTTCAGGCTCGCAACCCGTCTCTTCCTTCTCTGCCCCCGCCGCTCCGTTCACCACCATGCCTTCCATACGATGAGGGCCCATCATCGCGGCAACACCGCCGCGGGTTGGTCTTGGGCTTTCGGAGCGTCATGCATGGCCTGGCACCGTGTCTGTGAACTTCTCTCGACTTCCTCCCCGGCCGCGACCGGGTCGAACGTCACCATCAAGGGCTGGGTCCGCTCCGTGCGAGATTCCAAGGCCGACGGCGGGCTGTGCTTCGTCGCCGTGAGCGACGGCACCTGCTTCGACCCCATCCAGGTCGTCTGCAAGGCCTCGGGCCCCGAGGCGCTGGGCAACTACGCCGAGATCGCCAAACTCACCACCGGCTGCGCGATCGAAGTCGACGGCACGCTCGTCCCCAGCCAGGGCAAGGGCCAGAGCGTCGAGATCCTCGCCGACGCCTCCAGGGGTGGCGCCGTCCGCGTCGTCGGCCTGGTCGAGAACCCCGATACCTACCCCGTCAGCAACAAGCGCCACACCTTCGAGTACCTGCGCGAGCAGGCCCACCTCCGCGTCCGCACCAACACCTTCGGCGCCGTCGCGCGCGTCCGCCACTGCCTGAGCATGGCGATCCACCGCTTCTACGACCAGCGCGGCTTCTTCTACGTCCACACGCCCATCATCACCGCCAGCGACTGCGAGGGCGCGGGGCAGATGTTCCGCGTCAGCACCCTCGACTTCGTGAACAAGGGCGCCAGGGACCCGGGGCACAAGGCGCCCAGCGCGGCCGGATCGAACCCCTCTTCCCACGGTCCCTCATCCCTCGATCCCTTCGCCGACGATTTTTTCGGCAAAGAAGCCCACCTGACCGTCTCGGGCCAGTTGAACGTCGAGACCTACTGCTGCGCCCTCTCGCGCGTCTACACCTTCGGCCCCACCTTCCGCGCCGAGAACAGCAACACCAGCCGCCACCTCGCCGAGTTCTGGATGATCGAGCCCGAGATCGCCTTCGGCGACCTCAACGACGACGCCCAACTCGCCGAGGACTTCATCAAGTTCCTCATCGACGCCCTGCTCACGCAGCGCTACGACGACATGAAGTTCTTCGACGAGCGCATCGAGAAGGGCCTGCTCGCCCGCCTCAAGGACGTTGTCGACAAGCCCTTCCGTCACCTGCCCTACACCGAGGGCGTCAAGATCCTGCGCGACGCGGCCACCTCGGGCAAGGCCAAGTTCGAGTACGGCGTCGAGTGGGGCAAGGACCTGCAGAGCGAGCACGAACGCTACCTCACCGAACAGCACTTCAAGCAGCCGGTCGTGCTCATGAACTACCCCAAGCAGATCAAGGCGTTCTACATGCGCATGAACCCCGCGGGCACCGACAACGCCCCGGGCGACACCGTCGCCGCGATGGACGTGCTCGTCCCCGGCGTGGGCGAGATCATCGGCGGCAGCCAGCGCGAGGAACGCCTCGACGTGCTCGACGCGCGCCTCGATGAGATGGGCCTGAACAAGGCCGACTACTGGTGGTACCGCGACCTTCGACGCTACGGCACCGTGCCCCACGCCGGCTTCGGCCTGGGGTTCGAACGCATGATGATGTTCGCGACGGGTATGCAGAACGTCCGCGACGTCATCCCGTTCCCGCGTGCGCCCAAGCAGGCCGATTTCTGATCGCGGGCTCTGTGTTCGGGTGAGGCCGCCGCGCCGGTGCGCGGTATGCTCACACGATGTTCGGCGGCTCCTTCTACGACTGGATTCAGAACCGCAAGATCGAGCGCATCGACGTCGAAGCGCGCAGTTCGCAGCGCTCCTACGACGATCGCATCGCCGTGCTCACCAAGCGCGTGAAGGAACTCGAAGTCCGTGTCGGCGTGCTCGAGCGGATGGTCTCCGAGCGCTTGGGGATTTCGCTCGACGATGTCGCCGCGGCGGTGCGCGAAGCCGGCCCCGACGCCGCGCCCAACGTCGGCGTCTGTACAAGGTGCGCTCGCACCGTGCCCAGCCGCAATGGCCTGTGTTTCTACTGCGGCGGGCGCGTGAACTTCAACACCTCGCTCGGCG
>CALMQD010000165.1 GCA_937871415.1 uncultured Phycisphaerales bacterium
GAAGCCGCCGCGACCGCCACCACCGCCGCCGGGGCGCGGGCCGAAGGGGCGTTTGCCGCCGGGACCGCGGCCGGGACCGGCGCTCTTGCCGAAGACCTCGGCGGGGTCTTCACCGGCGGCGATGAGTTGGCGCTCGAAGCGTTCCTTGTTGATCTTGTAGTCCTGGAGGATGTGGACCTTCTCCATGAGTTTGGGACCGACGAGCTGCGTGAGGCGGTCGCGGGCGAAACTGAGGTTGGTGCGCCGGCTCATGTGGGTGAGCACGAGGTGCTGGCATTCGAGGACGCGGAGCCACTCGGCGATGGCCTCGGCGTACATGTGCATGCCGACCTGGGCGCGCTCCTTGTGATCGGGCTCGGTGAAGGTGCACTCGCAGATGACGATGTTGGCCTTGCGGACGTCGTCGCGCACGAGGGCGGGGCCGGGGGCGGTGTCGCCGAGGTAAGCGATGAGCGGGACCTGCAGCGGGCGGACGATGTCGATGCCGCGGTCCTTGAGTTCCTTGAGTTTGTCCTGGGGCAGGCCGACGTACTCGTCCTTGAGTTTGGTGCGTTTCTCGACGACGGCGTAGCCGAAGGATGGGACGGTGTGCTCGACGGGGAAGCCGCGGACGACGATGTTGTTTTTGATCTGGTGTTCGCCGTCGACGGGGAGGGCGACGAGGTTGTAGGGAGTGGTCTGGCGTTCAAGGTTGATGAAGCCGGACATCATGCCGCGGACGTCGTCGGCGATGCGTTCGTCGCAGATGATGGTTCCCTCGCCCATGCCCTGGAACCACCTCTGGGAGCAGTAGTAAGCGAGGGCGCCGACGTGGTCCATGTGCCCGTGCGAGAGGGCGACGAACTTGCTCGCGAGCATGGGGCGCGGACAGACGCCCATGTCGAAGCAGAGGTCGAGCTCGGGGATATGGACGCACGAGGCTTCGCCCGCGACGCTGGTGCCCTGGACGCGGTACTGGTCGAAGAGCAGGAAGCCGAGTGTCGGTTCACGAGCCGGGGGCTTGGGGAGCATTCGTGGAATCCTTCAACGAGCGCCCCGGGCTCTCGCCCGGGCGAAGGGATGAAAAAAACCGGCGTGCGCACGCCTGCGCACGCCGCCAAGATCATAGCCGATCGGCGTGCGAGCGGGTGTGGTCCCCATGAGCGAACAATCACGCATGGATCCCCGGCCGAGCGAGACCGCGACCCCGCGTGACATCGAGATGATGCGCCGCGCGCTGGAGTTGGCGGCGCAGGGCGCGGGGCACGACGAAGTGCCCGTGGGCGCGGTGGTGTACGAGACGGCGACGGGCCGGGTGCTGGGGGAAGCGTTCAACCGGCGTCACCTGGACAAGGATCCGGCGGCGCACGCGGAACTGCTGGCGGTGCGCCAGGCCGCGGCGGCGGTGGGGGACTGGCGCCTGAACCACTGCACGCTGGTGGTGACGCTCGAGCCGTGCGCGATGTGCGCCGGGCTGATCGTGAACGCGAGGATCGGGCGGCTGGTCTATGGGTGCGCCGACCCGAAGGCGGGGGCGGCGGGCTCGCTCATGAAGTTGACCGAGGATGCGCGACTCAATCACCGAGTGACGCCGATCGTGGGGGTGCTCGCGGCGGAGGCGTCGAGTCTGCTCAAGGCGTTCTTCGCGGGCAAGCGGCGCGGGGACTAACTCGGGTTCGTGCCGCGGGGTTGCGCGCGGTATCCTGTG
>CALMQD010000166.1 GCA_937871415.1 uncultured Phycisphaerales bacterium
TCCCGCGACAGATCCGCGCCACAGGCCGCAACGTCTGGGAGTACGCCGGCATCCGAGAAGGACTGAATCCGAGGTGAGGACAGGCTCGAAGCCGTCGTTGAGCGGGCCACGTGGGCCCGCTCACGACCTGTTGCTCCAGTTTCACCGGCGCTACGATTCATCGATGCGTTCCAAGAACACACGGAAAGGTGATCCATTGGTCACGCTGAGCACCCCCGCCGCGGCGTCCCCGTCCGTTCATGGCCGTGAACCCAAGAGCCCGACCGGCTCGGGCGCCTCGATGCCCGACGTGCAAGCCTCGGGGGATTTCCGCAACGTCGCGATCGACAAGGTCGGCGTCAAGGACGTGACGTTCCCGATCCGGCTCCGCGTGCCGCAGGACCATCCCAACGCCGTGCTGGGCCCCGAGCAGACGACCGTGGCGACGATCGCGATGTACGTGAGCCTTCCCCACTACCAGAAGGGCACGCACATGTCACGGTTCCTGGAGGTGCTCAACGAGCACGCCGGGGTGGGCAAGTCGATCGAGCCGCGGGACATCCCGGTGATCACCGAGGCGATCCGCGAGCGACTGGACGCCGAGGAAGCCCATTTCGAGGCGACGTTCACGTACTTCATCAACAAAAACGCGCCGGTCACGGGCTCGAGCGGGCTGATGGACTACCGCGTCACGTTCGAGTGCACCGCGAGCCGGTCGGGCGCGACCGACGACTTTGTGATGGGCGTCACGGCGCCGGCGGCGAGCCTCTGCCCGTGCTCGAAGGAGATTTCTCAGTACGGCGCGCACAACCAGCGTTGCCTGATCGAGGCAAAGGTGCGGTTCGACAAGTCGCGGGGCCAGTTGTGGATCGAGTGCCTGGCGGAGATCATCGAGAAGGCCGCGAGTTGTCCGGTCTTCGCCGTGCTCAAGCGCCCCGACGAGAAGTGGGTCACCGAGCGCGCCTACGACAACCCGAAGTTCGTCGAAGACATCATCCGCGACCTGGCGGTGGCGCTCAATCACGACGACCGGATCACGTGGTACGCGATCTCGAGCGAGAACTTCGAGAGCATCCACAACCACAACGCGTACGCGCAGATCACGCGGAACAAGCACGGCTGAACAGCCCGTACGCGGGTAGGTCGACGCGAAGACAGCCGACATGGATCCATCGCCGCGATTTCGCGGTGATACCGCCGCGATTCCGCCGCGATTCCGCGTTTCGTTGCGATTCACACCATCAGCGGACGGTCGGGATCCACGCGACGAGGACGTCCCGAGCCGCGGCGAGATCGCCGAGATCAATCATCTCCGTCACGGTGTGGATGTACCGCGTGCCGACGACGATACCGACGGCGCGAGCGCCCGAACGGGCCTGTTGCCCGGCCGCGCCGTCCTGACCGCCTCGCGCGAGGATCGTCCGCTGGTGCGGTATTTTGTGCTTGACCGCGACCGCTTCGATCTCGTTCACGAGCCGGTAATCGGAGATGAACGACGAGTCCATGACGTGGAGCCCGAAGCCCTTGCCCTGGATCGTGACGGCCTCGTCGGCGGGCACGCCCGGCGTGTCGCACGAGAGCGTGACGTCGATGCCGACGGCGATGTCGGGCTCAACGCCGAAACTCGCGGTGTGGGCGCCGCGGAGGCCGACCTCCTCCTGAACCGTGAACACCACGTGCAGATCGCACTCGTGGCTCTTCTTCGACTGAGCAAGAGCCCTGGCGGTTTCGATGCCCAGCCAGCAGGCGACGCGGTTGTCGAGCGCCTTGCTGACGAACTTGCCGCTCTCGCCGCCGCCGAGGTGCATCGCGGGCTCGTTCATGACGACGTAGTCGCCGATCTTGACGAGTTTCTTGACCTTGTCGGCCTTGAGCCCGGTGTCGACGAAGAACTCCTTGACCTCGGGGACTTTCTTCTTGTCTTCCTCGCTGGCGATGTGCACCGGCCGCCCGCCGGGGTTCATCACGCCGGGGATGTCGCCCGAGTCGGTGCAGACCAGCACGCGGCGGGAGAAGAGATTCCGCGTATCAAACCCGCCGGCGTTATTGAGCCGGATGAAGCCGTTCTCGTCGACGCCCTTGACGTAGAAGCCGATCTCGTCCATGTGGCACAGGAGCAGGACGCGTGCCGGCCGTCCCTCGCCCTTGCCGCTCTTGCCCTTCTTGCCCGAACCGAAGCGCGAGCAGATCAGGTTCCCCATCGCGTCGGTGCGCGTTTCGTCGAACAGTCCATC
>CALMQD010000167.1 GCA_937871415.1 uncultured Phycisphaerales bacterium
CGAAGGCCGCGCGGTCGCCCGTGAACGGGCTCATGGGGGCCGCGGCGTGGAGGATGTCGCACCCCACGTCTCGCGATCCCGTAAACGCGACCAGCGCCACGCGCGGGTCGCGGACCAGCGCTGCGCCGGTGGTCTCGCCCGGCGCCGGACAGAAGTTCAGCACGCCCCCCGCGCTTTGGCCCGCGAACTGGCGCGGAAACTCCTCCCGGATCGCGTCGGCCAGTACATCGAACATGATTTGGGCGATGCCCGGCGTCTGCTCGGCGGGCTTCACGATCACCGTGTTGCCGGTGACGAGCGCCGCCACGGTCATGCCGGTGCAGATCGCCAGCGGGAAGTTCCAGGGGCTGATGACGACCGCGACGCCCCGCGGCTGGTACCACGCTTCGTCGAGTTCGCCCAGGAACCGCCCGAGACGGTTCCGCGCAAACATCGGCGCGGCGCAGCGGGCGTAGTACTCGCAGAAATCGATCGCCTCGCACACATCGGCATCGGCTTCGCGCCAGGTCTTCCCGGCTTCCTTGATCATGACGCCGGCGAGTTCGTCGCGCCTGGCCCGCATCGTCGCGGCGGCACGGACGAGCACCGCGCAGCGCTTGAGCGGGTCCGCGTCCCGCCACGATCCGAACGCCTCGTGCGCTTCGTCGACCATTCGGGCCGCGTCGGCCACGCTCGTGGTGTTCGGCACGGCGGGAACAACGGCCTTCGCAACTGCCGCCGCGAAAGCCTCGCGCTGATCCCGCTGGGAGAAGTCCCGCACAGGCTCGGTGTAGAACGGCCTGCCGTCGCCAACGCCTTCCACGGCCGGAGACAAGCGGTGTCGCTCCGCCGCGTCGGCGATTGTTCCCGCGGCCGGGTTGCCGGCGGCGACGCTCGCCGCGTGCGGCGAGGCGAGCAACTGCGACACGTCGGCGTTGTCCAGGAACCCCGCCTTCAGCCAGCTCTCGTTCGAAGTGTTCTCGAGCAGGCGCCGCACCAGGTACGCCATGCCCGGGATCATGTCGCCCACCGGCACGTACTCGCGCACGCGCAACCCCATCTCGCTCACGGCGAACTTGAGCTGGTCGGCCATGCCGTGGAGCATCTGCAGTTCGAGCGCCGAGTGCGGCAGGCCGCGCTGCTCGACGGCCGCCAGCGTCGCCGCGATGGACCTGGCATTGTGCGAACCGAGTGCGAGTTTGATGCCGCCGGTCGAGGCGTCCTTGGGCGTGGCCTGGACGAACGTCGCCGCCATGCGCTCGAACGAGGCGTCGGTCTCGCGTTTGGTCGGCCAGACCGGGCAAGGCCAGCCCATCTGCTCCGAGTGGATGACGTGGTAATCCCAGTACGCGCCTTTGACCAGTCTCACCGTCACGATGTTGCCGGTCCGCTTCGCCCACTCGCTGAGCCGGCGGGCGTCCTCGTCGCCGGATTTCAGGTACGCCTGGATCGCGATGCCCGCGTGCAGCCCGGGTTTGCCCGGGTGCTTCTTCGAGCCGGCCGCGGGGCCCTGGGCGCACCCGACGGCCTCGACGCACCTCTGGAACAGCTCGATGGTCAGGTCCTTGAACGCGAACTGCTCCATGTCGAAGTTGACAAACACGCCCCGCTCGCGGGCCTCTTCGAGGATCGGCAGGATGCGAGCCATCAGCCCCTCGATGGACCCCTCGGTGTCGATCGGATCGCACCGCGCGGACAGCGACGAGATCTTGATCGACACGTTCGTGCGCGGCACCGCGCCCAGGTGATCACTCTCCAACCGCGGGTTGCTCTTCCACGCCGCCACCGACGACGGCAGGTTGCGGACCAGGTCGAGGTACTTCGCCTGGTAGGCGTCGGCCTCGGCCTCCGACACGCACGCCTCGCCCAGAAGGTCGACGCTGAAGGCAATCCCGTCGTCCCACATCCGGCGGAGATTGTCGAGCGCGCTGGCGGCGTCGGTGCCCGCGATGAACTTGCTCGCCATCCCGGTGATCTGCTTGGAGATCTGGCCCGCGGCCATGCCCTTGGCCACCTTGCCCAGTTTCAGCGCTGCGCCGATCGGTCCGGGAACGCTCACACCCGGCTGCGACAGATAGTCCTCGAGGTGGTCGAAGACCTCTTCCGGAGTGCGGAGCATCGGGAAGCAGTCCACGAACCGGAACAACTGCACCTTGAAGTTGGGGTCCTTCATGGACCAGTTCATGAGCGCATCGGAATAGAACTGGGCCGAAAGAACGCCGGCCTTGTTCGCGCGAGCCTTGCTCAGCAGCTCGGTGCCCAGTTCGAGGATCCGAATCTCGTTCCCCGGTGCGCCGGCGCCGCCGGCTCTTGAGCCGTTGGCGTGGGTCGCCGCTCCCGCTCCGATCGTGGACGGTCTGGGTGCGGAAGGGGGCGTGCTCGAAGGGGCGGGCGTCTTGCCCTTGCGCGAAAAAATGGCCATGCGCGAAGCGCTCCGTACGCGGCGAACCGCCGGTGGTTGACTGTAGGTGTTCACCGACACGTGCTGGATGGGTCGAGGACCCAGCAGCCCGCCGCCAGGGTTCATCGACCGTCGCCGACTATCCTTCCTTTCCAGGCCCCGAACGGCCCAAGTATGTCGAACCTCGGTCCCGCCTCCAACCCGGCCGGAAAGCCCCGCGACTGCGTCGTGACCGTCGGCAACTTCGACGGCGTGCACCGGGGCCACCAGGCGCTGGTCCATGCGGCCCGTGCGATGGCAGACGCACGCAACGCCCGCGTCCTCGCGCTCGCGTTCGACCCGAACCCGCAGGAAGTACTGACCGGCGCAGCGCCCGCGAGACTGACGACGTTCGATCAGCGCCGCGAACTGCTGCTCCGCGCCGGCGCGGACGAAGTTGTGCAGTTGGTGCCGACGCGCGAGTTCCTCGCACAGTCTCCGGAGGCCTTCTTTCACTCGCTGCGTTCGGAGTACGGGCTCGTCGGTATCGTCGAAGGGCCCGACTTCCGGTTCGGCAAGGGGCGCAAGGGCGATATCCCGCTCCTTCGTGCGCTCTGTGCGGATGCGGGCGCGGCCCTCGAGGTTGTCCCTCCGCTCGACGCCCCTCTTACCGATCACCTGCTCATGCCCGCGCGGAGTTCGAGCATCCGCTGGCTGCTGGAGCAAGGCCGGGTCTCCGACGCCGCCTGCCTCCTCGGTCGCGCGTACGCGATGCCCGGCGTCGTGGTGCGCGGCGATCGACGCGGACGCACGATCGGATTCCCGACCATCAACCTGAGTTCGCCGGTTGTGCCCCCCGCCGACGGCGTCTACGCCGGTTGGGCGCTGCTCCCGAACGGCCGAGTTCTCGCCGCGGCGATCAGCGTCGGCAACAAGCCGACGTTCGACGGGAACGAGCGTGCGGTCGAGGCCTACCTGTTCGAGTCCGGGACCTGGATGCAGGCTCGCCCGGATGCGCCGCCGTGGAAGCCGATCCCCGGACTGCCGGAATACGGCTGGGGCTGTACGCTCGAGTTCCACGCGTTCATCCGCGATCAGGTACGCTTCGCCTCGCTCGGGGCGCTTCTCGAACAACTCGCGCGCGACTGTCGGCGCGTGGATGATCTGCTCAGCCGCCCGAGGGCGTTCCCGCCCGGTTCTTCCGCGCCGAGTTCCTCGCCTGTCGGAGCACTGCCTTGACGGATTGGACTTCCACTCTCAACGTCGAACAAGCCGCGGCGGCGCTGGCCCATGCCCGGCGGCTCGTGGCGATCACCCACGCCAAGCCCGACGGCGATGCGATCGGTTCGACGCTCGCGGTCGTGCGGACGGCGCTGCACCTGGGCGCTCAGGCCGAGGCGTGGTACGTGGGTCCCATGCCGAGGTGGAGCCGGACGGTCATCGGCACGACCCCGTCGCGGGTCTTCGAGCCGGGCCGGCCGGTCGGCGTCCCGACCGACTTTGAGCCCGGCACGGTGTTCGTCGTCGATACCGGGACCTGGGCGCAGGTGCAGGAGTATCGGCCGTTCCTCGCGCCGCAGCGCGAACGGATCGTGGTCGTCGATCACCACGTGCACGGCGACGTGGAAGTCTCGGCGCATCGGCACCTCGACACCTCGGCGGCGAGTTGCACGCAGATCCTCGCCAAGATCTGCGCCACGGCGCTGCAGAGGCCCGTCCATCAGTTGCCGCTCGACATCGCCGAACCGCTGTTCCTCGGCCTGGCGACGGACACGGGCTGGTTCAGATTCAGCAGCGTGTCGCCGGCGGTGATGCGCCTGGCGGCGGATCTTCTCGACGCCGGCGTGGATCAGCCGCGCCTGTATCAGGTCATCGAGCAGCAGGATGTGCTGGGGCGGTTCCGGCTCATGGGGCGAGCTCTCTGTTCGGTGAGCGAGCATCGATTGCTCAACGATCCGCGGTCGCGAGTCGCGATCATGACGCTGACGCAGCAGGACCTGGATCAATCCGGGGCCGACCGCAACGACGCCGGAGGCTTCTCCGACATCCTGCTGAGCGTCGCCAACATCCAGGCCGCCGCGACGCTCATCGAACAGGCGGACGGGCCGGAGAAGACGATCGTGAAGGCGAGCGTGCGCAGCAAGCCGGGGCCGGGCGCGATCGACGTCGCCGCCGCGATGGCCAGGTTGGGGGGCGGGGGCCACGTCCGCGCGGCGGGGGCGAAGGTGGCCGGTCCGCTCTCGCAGGCCACACGCACGATCCTCGAGGCGCTCGGCGCTTCGACCACTCCGGAAACGTCACGGTGAAGCCTCCTCCCCGACACACGCGTTCGGATCCGCCGCGTGAGGAGCCCGGCGGACCGCACTCCCGCGCGCGCAGGCCGGGCGTCGTCGGACCGGGGCGTCGCCCGCCGCTGCGATTGATGTCGTCGACGCTCTGGGAGTACCCGAGCCAGCACTACGACGCCTATGTCGATGAACGCGGGCAGGTGGTCCGTGCCGGACGCACGATGCAGGGGGACAAGGATTATGCCGGTGCGACCCCGAGCTGGGTTGTCTGGCAGTTGCTCACCCGCTACACGCGCCCGGGCGACACCGTGCTCGACCCCATGTGCGGCTCCGGCACCACGCTCGACGTGTGCGCCGACCTGAAACGCAAGGGCATCGGGTTCGATCTCAACCCTCAGCGTCCGGACATTCAGCACGCGGACGCCCGCGACCTGCCGCTGGACGACGCCTCGGTTGACTTTGCGTTCGTCGATCCGCCCTATTCCACGCACATCAAGTACTCGGACGATCCCCACTGCATCGGACGGCTCGACGCCTCGCCCGATGCGCCCGATGAAGGCGCCGCGTACTTCGAGGCGATGAGCGGCGTGATCGCGGAGATCGACCGCGTCCTCAAGCCACGCCGGTACATGGCTCTGTACGTGTCGGACTCGTGGCGTAAACGGCGCGGCGAGCCGGGCCAGGGCGGCGGCGTGTTCATGGCCATCGGCTTCGCCCTCTTCTCCCTGCTGAGCGACCGCTTCACGCCGGTGGACATTATCAGCGTCGTGCGGCACAACGCGAAACTCGACAAGCCGAACTGGCGCAAGGCCGCGGAGGAGGGCAACTTCTTCCTCCGCGGGTTCAACTACCTCTTCATCATGAAGAAGACGTGAACAGAGCGCTGTGCGGCGAGGGGGGAGGGGAGAAGGGGGCGTCGCTGGACCTGCAAAACGACAGCGAGCACCCGAAGGCCGGGTGCCCGCTGCGTTGAAACGGTCGGAGAGGCGTGAACGAGCGGCCTACTCCTTCTTCTTGCCCTTGGCGGCGGGCT